>JAAYUG010000102.1 GCA_012517825.1 Bacteroidales bacterium
AAATCAAAAATCACAACTCACAAATCACAAATACTAAACCACAGGGCCCATTGCCCAGAGCTCAAATCAAAAATCAAAAATCACAACTCACAAATCACAAATTGAACTTAAACATCCGAAACGCTGGAACTTTGGAACATTGGAACTCTGGAACCTAATTAGTGGGAAATCAAAAATCACTGAAAATTTCCTATATCCTATTTCCAATTTCCTTTACGAGATCACGCTATGAGAGCTTAAACACATTAATTGGAAATGGGAAATCGGAAATCGGAAATCCTCATTAATGGGAAATCAGAAATCCCTGAAACTCTGAAACCCTGGAACCTTGGAACCCTGGAACCTTGGAACCCTGGAACCCTGGAACTCTGGAACTCTGGAACCTTTTAACCCCGACAACCATGATAACCCAATAATACTGTCCTTCATCCCCTGATTGTAAAATGTGTTTAAGCCCCCTGATTCATCGGACAGGATTATAAAAAGAAATCTGTAATTTTATGGTGATGAATAAGAGAACATTTACCGTAGAAGAGAAGCTGCGCATCATTGAAGAAGCCAGCGAACAGGGGGTAAAAGTCATTCTTGAGAAGTATGATCTATATCCTGCAACGTATTATTCCTGGAAGAACAAATTGGAAGCCATGGGGGAAGAGGGGCTGCAACATGGGATGACGCCCCGACACCTGAAGCGTATCAGGAAGTCAGAGAAGGAGAACTATGCATTAAAACACTTAGCCGTATCATTTCCACAACCATCAGTTTAACAATCACCTTCGGTCGTTCCTTGCTATGACAAATGTGAAACGAAAAATTTATGCATTTTTGACCATCCATATAAAATTCCGATCGATTGGGGGACAAACCAGTTTAAACATTAATTAATGATGAATTTAAATTATGAAAAATTATTTCATTACTGTACTGCTGGCATATTTCTTTTTTACGTGCGATGCTCAAACCAACCTTTCACCTGTTGATTTCTTTTCTTTAATTCAAAATCCTGAAAACATATGGACGACAGATTTAAGTATTGAGCAAGAGAAATCGATCACAGTTATTTATTATGAAATCTACATGAAGGATGCTCGCATAGGTCAGGGCTGTATATATGCCATTCAGAAAGGATTTTCTGATCAATGGGCAAAAGAAGCTATTAGTCAGCCCCAAGGTGAATGCGCTGGTAAAAAGAATTATAAACATCTCTATTATGTGAATTGTGCAGCAAAAAGTTATTTTACAAAAAATCAATCAGAATTAACAGGAAAATTTGATATTTATGTTTTCTTTGTAAATAAAGAGGACTTGGAAGGCCCTTTGGAAGAGAGTTCGGAATCTGGTACTGTTGAATATTATAATGAGAAACCTGAAAGCAAAATAATTATTTACAAATATGCATCAGGTAGCTGGATTGAAATAGAAAAACGGAAACTTGGTGATGAAGTGCCAAGAACTTTTGGGTTGAAGTATCTGAAAGAACTGGCAAGGAAAGAATTCAGAAGATAGAACCATACTTCGGAACAATATTAATAATCCTGAAGTGCAATATGCGTTTTTTTCCATCCGCTTTCATTCCGTTTCATCTGGCGTAAACCAGTTCTTGCAATAAAGGCCAGTTCGCCAAGCATTAATCCGTCTGTCCTCCAAAATTTTAGCCGGCTTCAACGTACTTATAAGTATATCAGTGCGAAAAGATTTATTTTCCCGCCGGTTTTGCAAAAAGACAAATCTTTGATAACATTGCCCATGGTTTAACGATACTGTAAACTTCTTCTATGCCGCATGAAATTCCGCTATGGTTGCTGATTGTGCTGGGTGCAGCTCTGCTGGTACAACTTTTCTGGTACGGATTTTTCTATCTGTCGGTTGCCTTTCCCCGCAAACCCAGATCCAGGGCCAAAAAACCGCCTCTGTCGGTAATCATCTGTGCCCGGAATGAAGAAAAGAACCTCCGGAAAAACATTCCGAAGATTCTGGATCAGGACTACCCTGAATTTGAAGTGGTGGTGGTGGACGACTGTTCGGAAGACAAAACCGAATTTGTACTCAGGGAATTTGCCGCACAGGATCCCCGGTTCCGCTATACCCGCATCCATAAAGACCAGAAATTCACGCATGGCAAGAAGCTGGCCCTTACCGTGGGAATCAAATCGGCCCGGCATGAGCATCTGGTGCTGACCGATGCCGACTGTTCACCTGCCAGCAAGCACTGGCTTAACGGCATGGCCCGGCACTTCCGTGAGGGAGCAGAGATCGTACTGGGGTACGGAGGATTTGTCAACCGAAAATCCCTTCTGAACAACCTGATCCGTTTTGATGCCATGTTCATTGCCCTGCAATACATGACCATGGCCCGGCGGGGTATTCCTTACATGGGAACCGGCCGCAACCTGGCCTATATCAAAAGCCTGTTCTTTGCCAATAAGGGATTCTCCTCGCACAGCCATCTGGCTTCCGGCGATGATGACCTGTTCATTAGCCAGGTAGCCACCCGTCATAATACAGCGGTTGAATACAGCCCGGAGACCCATACCCGCTCCGAAGCAAAACGGTCGTTCCGCGACTGGATCCGTCAAAAACGAAGGCATCTTACCACCTCTTCCCTGTATCCCCTTCCCGTCATCCTCCTGCTGGGAACCGAACCCCTGAGCCGGGTGGCCTTCTATCTCAGTTTTCTCGCCCTGATGATCTTTTACCCCTTTTTCTGGCCGGTACTGGCAGTTTTTGCATTACGTCTTGCAATACAAATAGTTACATACTATTATGCATCCAAACACTTTAACGAAAAACAATTATTATTAACTTCGCCTTTTTATGATTTTTTGTTACCTTACCTTTATTTGATACTTACGGTAGCCAATATAGTTAAGCCACAGCCTCAGCGATGGAGTTGAACGAGCATCTGACCGAAAAGGGACAGCAGGATTTTCACCTGGTGCAAAGAGCACTGAAAGGTGATCAGAAAGCATATGCCGACCTGCTGGATCGTTACCGCGACTCCATTTACTTCATGCTCCTGAAGATGGTGAATAATCCGAGTGATGCAGAAGACCTTACCATTGAGGCCTTCGGAAAAGCTTTCCGAAATCTGGCGCAATACACTCCCAATTTTGCTTTCAGCACATGGCTTTTCAAGATAGCCTCGAACAATGCTATTGATTTCATCAGAAAACGGCGTACCGGACATATTTCCATAGACCAGCAGACCGACGAGGCTTATGAAGGCACGCAGATTTCACTGCCCGATGACAAGCCCGATCCGGAAGAACACGTGATTCGTCAGCAGAAGATGGTGCTGATGCATGACGTCGTGTCACGGCTGAAGCCGCGCTACCGCAAGCTGATTGAACTCCGCTACTTCAATGAACTTTCGTACGAAGAAATAGCAGCCGAGCTGGACCTTCCCCTCGGGACCGTAAAGGCGCAGCTTTTCCGCGCCCGCGAACTGCTGTACCAGATTCTCCGCAATGCAGACCATAGTTTGTAAACCAGGGTTCCTTCATGGATTCAGTGGATATTCTTCTCACGTATTTCCCGGAGCTTACCGACGTTCAGAAAGAAACATTCCGGGCGATGGGGCCCTTTTATGAAAGCTGGAACGCGAAAATCAATGTTATATCGCGCAACGACATTGCGTTTCTGTACCAACGGCACATTCTTCATTCTCTGGCCATAGCGCGCTTTGTCAGCTTTGCCCCGGGAACGGAGGTACTGGATCTGGGCACCGGCGGAGGCTTTCCCGGGATTCCGCTGGCCATTTTCTTCCCCCGTGTTCATTTTGTCCTGCTCGATTCCGTAAAAAAGAAGATCAACATTGTTACCCGCGCAATTGCCGAGCTGAACATTCCGAATGCGGAACCTTTATGCCTGCGGGCCGAAGAATGGAAAGGACAGGTCGATTTTGTGGTCTCCCGCGCCGTTGCCCCTTTACATCAACTGGTTAAGCTTACCGGGAAAATGATCCGTCCCGGAAATCGCAGTAGCCTGCCCAACGGATTAATCTGCCTGAAAGGAGGAGACCTGGAAAAGGAAATCAGGGAAGCCGGCAGGGATGTGGTTCAGAAAGTTATAACCGACTGGTTTCCTGAAGATTTTTTTGCCGGAAAGAAAGTGCTTCATGTGAGTGCCTCTGCACTGCTTAAGAAACAATAGTTTCCGGTTACCCATCAGATTTTTTTGCATATTTCCACTTTTTCCCTACTTTTGCACTCTCGTTGAGATTTTGTAATCAGTTCACAGACAATAACCATTTAAAAATACTGTCATGAAGAGGACATTTCAGCCCTCCAACCGGAAGAGAAGGAACAAGCATGGTTTCAGAAAGCGCATGTCGACTCACAATGGCCGCCGGGTATTAGCGGCGCGCAGGGCGAAAGGGCGGCATAAGCTCACTGTTTCCGATGAACCGAACCTTCGTGGTAAATAATTGCACTGAATATACTTATAATTCTCTGATTTAACCCTGCAAATCGTTCGGGGGGAATACAGTTTTTGACAAGGCAGGGGCGTTGCCCCTTCGCTTCACTTCCTTTCTTTAAATTAAATAGTAACAAACATGGTTTAGGTAAGGGGCTCTGCCGTAATTCTATGCATTCAGGCATTCACAACAGCCCGGGCCACCTGTTTTGCCCTGGCCCACGCGTTTTGGATTCACGTTCAGGAAATAAATTCCTTTTCAGAAACGGGATTATGCTCTTGCTCTGGCCCTTAGCAGGCCTGCGGGGGGACGTCCACGATTGGTGCGGGCTGAGGCCGGGTTGGTTATGGACGATGGTAGGTGGAACGAAAACCATTGCAACACCGGAGGTGTTGAAGAAAACGATTTTAGCGCAATGTGCCACGGAATAGCACTCTCACTGCGTTTCATTAAGGTTTGGCCGGATGCGTGCGCGCAAGGCCTAAGCACTGCAGATTAGTTCATTTTCACTCTTCATGCGCAATCCGGAATTAAACTGCAAAAAATCAGTTTCCTATTTGCATAAAAAAAATATCTTTGGCCCTTTATGTGCAAAGTATGGAAACCCTGAAACGAACAATGCGTGATTCACTGCTGGTGCGCTGGTCTGTCCTCCTGCTGGTCAGCTTTGCCATGGCAGCCAATTATTATGTGTATGATGCACTGACCCCTTTGCAGGAACGGTTGCGGGAAGTATTGCATTTCAGCGGAACCGATTTCGGAATTGTCGTGGGGTTTTATTCTTTTCCTAACACCTTTCTGCTGATGGCTGTGCTGGGGGGTATTATACTTGACCGCATCGGCATCAGGAAAACCGGCTTTGCATTTGTTTTGTTCATGGTCATCGGAGCGTGGATTACCTGGTACGGGGCTTCACCTGCTTATAACCACGGCGGTTTTGGATACCGTTTCATGGGTTCCTTTCTCCCCTCCTATTCACCGGCGGTGAAGATGATGGCGCTGGGCATGCTGTTCTTTGGCCTGGGAGCTGAAACCGGCATTGTAGCCTTTAATAAAATCATTGTCAAGTGGTTCAAAGGGAAAGAGCTTGCCCTGGCCTTTGCCATCAATCTGGGCATTGCGCGGTTCGGAACGGCACTGGCCATCAAAATTGGTCCCAGGCTGGGCGCCAGTGATTACATGCTCCCCATCTGGTTTGCTGCCGTGCTGATGACCATAGGTTTTGTGGCCTTCCTGATTTACATGCTGGCCGACTACCGGCTCGACCGGCAGACCAGCGAAAACTTCACCATCACCGCTCCCGAAGAGAAGTTTCAGTTAAGCGACGTTTCCGATCTGCTGAAAAACCCCAGCTTTCTTTTTATAGCCGCCCTCTGTGTAACCTTCTATGCCGCCTTCTTTCCGTTTCTGAAATATGCCCCCGATTTTTTCCTCAACAAATACGGTGTATCTCCTCAGACCAGCGGTGATATCACTTTCTGGCTGCCCATTGGCACCGTTTTGTTTACGCCCATATTCGGCTGGCTGGTTGATCATAAGGGGAAAGCCGCCACGCTGATGATTTTCGGCTCGCTGATTGTCATCGCCGTTCATCTGCTCTTTGCCTTTACCAGGCTGAACGCCTATGTTCTGTGCATTTTGCTGGGTATTGCCTTTTCCCTGGTTCCTGCTGCCATGTGGCCGAGCGTGGCAAAGATTGTCAGCGAGAAAAAGCTGGGAACCGCCTACGGCATGATGTTCAGCCTGCAAAACCTCGGACTTTTTGCCGTGCCCATCCTGGCAGGGCACATCATCGATACAACCAATGCCGGGAGAGCAGCCGGCACACCACTGAACTATACCTATGCCATGTTGCTCTTTGCTTCTTTCGGGCTGATAGCACTGGCATTTGCCTTCCTCCTCAAACGCGACGACCGCACGTCGGGGTATGGTCTGGAACTCCCGACCAATGCCGTACAGGAAAGGGAGAAAATCTGAAATTTCCTATCCCTGATTTCTGAAAATAATCTGCTTTCTGTCAGGGCCAACCGAAACAATGCTGATGGGAAGGTTCAGTTCCTTTTCGAGAAAGGTGATATAACCGGTAAGTTCTTTCGGGAATTCCTCCACCCTGGTCACTCCGCAAAGGTTTTCTTTCCAGGCCGGCAATTCGCGGTAAACGGGTTCGATTTCGGCATCGCTGGCATAGGGTACGCGGTCGGTAAGGTGACCGTTTACCTTATAGGCCGTACAAACCCTGATGGTATCGAAACCGCTCAGGACGTCAGCCTTCGTCATGAACAACTGGGTAACCCCGTTGAGCATGATGGCGTATTTCAGGGCCACCAGGTCGAGCCAGCCGCAACGCCGGGGCCGGCCGGTAGTGGATCCGAACTCATGTCCGCGCTTCCGCAGCTCTTCGCCGGTAGCATCGAGCAGTTCAGTGGGAAAGGGACCACTGCCCACCCTGGTACAATAAGCCTTGAAAATACCGAATACCTCTCCTATCCGCTGGGGAGCAATGCCAAGGCCGGTGCAGGCTCCTGCGCAGATGGTGCTGGAAGATGTAACAAAGGGGTAGGAACCAAAATCTATATCGAGCATAGTACCCTGGGCTCCTTCGGCCAGGACCTTTTTCCCCTTGCTCAGAAATTCATTGATAACATATTCGCTGTCAACAAGTGCAAACCTCCGGATGGCCTCAATACCCCGGAACCATTGCTCTTCGGCTTCTTCCAGGTTGTAGGAAAAATCATACTGCCTGAGGATATCCTTGTGTTTGTTCCGGAGAAAATGGTAGCGCTCCGTAAAATCGTCCCGCTCGAGGTCGCCGACGCGGATTCCGTTTCGCCCGGTTTTATCCATATAAGTAGGGCCGATGCCTTTGAGGGTGGAACCAATCTTCGATACGCCCTTTGCCGCTTCGGAGGCAGCATCCAGCACCCGGTGGGTGGGAAGAATAAGATGGGCCTTGCGGGAAATGAGAAGATGATCCTTTACATTCACCCCGAGCTTTTCAATGGCCTGCACCTCTTCCATAAAAACCACCGGGTCCATGACAACCCCGTTTCCAATCAGGTTAACTTTGCCCGGATGGAATATTCCGGATGGTATGCTGTGCAGAACATGCTTGATCTCGTTGAATTCGAGGGAGTGGCCTGCATTGGGCCCGCCCTGAAACCTGGCGATGACATCATAACCGGGAGTGAGAACATCCACGATCTTTCCTTTGCCTTCGTCACCCCACTGAAGGCCGAGTAAAACATCAACTTTCATTTAATCAGGTAATTGAAAAATTTGCAAAAAACCTTCCGAAGATACAACAATTTGCGACAAAAATGCCCTTGCGCTGAACGGATTCTTTTTCTGAAATAAATGCTTCTAAGGCCTCTGTTTCCGGGATTCAGCCGTAATCAGGCCAATGCCCAGATGCACTTTACCCAAACTACTTTGCGGTGAAGGGTTGCACCGAAGTTTTTCATAGCCGCCAACCAATTTTTGGTATGCTAAAAAACACCCTTTGTTAAAATGCTGATAATCTGTGACGAACGAAACGCATTTTCTGACGAAAGAATCAAACGGCCAAAACTGATTATCTTTGTCAATTGCACAAAAACCAAAGCTAACCTGTATGGCAATAAAAAAACAGATTCTGGAGCTAAAGAAGCGCCGCGAAGCCGTACTTGCGGGCGGGGATGAGAAGGCCATTGAAAAGCAGCGTGCCATGGGCAAACTGCTGGCACGTGACCGCATCAATGCCCTGCTCGACAAGGGTTCATTTACCGAATACGACATGTTTGTTGAGCACGAAGCGCGTGACTTCGACATGGCCGGGAAGGTTCTGCACGGCGACGGGGTTATTGTAGGCACCGGAACCATTTTCGGTTCTCCTGTGTGCATTTTTGCCCAGGACTTTACCGTGGCCGGTGGTTCCCTGGGGATGATGCATGCCCGGAAGATCACAAAAATCATGGATCATGCCCTGAAGATGAAAGTACCCCTCATCGGTATCAACGATTCGGGGGGAGCCCGTATTCAGGAAGGGGTTAATTCACTGGCCGGATACGGAGAGATCTTTTTCCGCAACACCCTCGCCTCAGGCGTAATTCCGCAGATTTCGGTCATCCTCGGGCCTTGTGCCGGAGGGGCTGTTTATTCTCCTGCCCTCACCGATTTTGTTTTTGTGGTTGACAAGATTTCCAAAATGTTCATCACCGGGCCGGAAGTTATCAAAACGGTGCTGGGGGAAGAAATATCAATGGAAGACCTTGGCGGGGCAAAGGTACACGCCGAAATATCGGGCAATGCCCATTTTTATGCGAAGTCGGAAGAAGAATGCTTTGAACAGATCAAGAAACTTCTTTCGTTCATACCGGCCAACAATACGCGGAAGGCGAAGCCCTTTCCGCCGCGTCCGCCGAAACCCGAATACGACATTGACCGCATTGTCCCTTCCGATCCTACCCAGCCTTACGATGTGCGGGATGTGATACGCGCCATAGTGGATGATTCCGATTTCTTCGAAATCCAGGAGCATTATGCCGCTAACCTGGTAATAGGCTTCGGACGTATGAACGGAGAAACCGTAGGTTTTGTGGCCAACCAGCCTCTGGTGCTGGCCGGCGTGCTGGATGTCGACTCATCCGATAAGGCTGCCCGCTTCATCCGGTACTGCGATGCCTTCAATATTCCCATTGTGACCTTCGTTGACCTGCCGGGGTACCTGCCCGGGGTAAACCAGGAACACATGGGAGTTATCCGCCACGGAGCCAAGGTGTTGTATGCCTACAGCGAAGCTACCGTGCCGAAGCTGACGGTTATTTTGCGGAAAGCGTACGGCGGAGGCTACATTGCCATGGGTTCGCGGCACCTGCGGGCCGACTTCGTATTCGCCTGGCCAACTGCCGAAATTGCCGTTATGGGGCCTGAAGGAGCTGCCAACATCATCTTCCGCAAAGAAATCATGTCGGCACCCGACCCGGAAAAAATGCGCAAACAGAAAGTTAAGGAATACAAGGAAAAGTTTGCGAATCCTTATGTGGCCGCCGCCAAAGGATACATTGATTCGGTGATTGAACCCGGGGAAACCCGTAAACTTCTCCTTCATGCCATCGATGTGTCGAGGCAGAAATTCATTGCCGGACCGCAGAAAAAACACGGAGTTCCACCCTTCTGAAAATATCCGGAACTATGGAAGAACAGAATGCTGCATTGTCCCAGGCTGAGAGTGAAAAAAGCCGGGATCCATTCAGGACGCTCGTTCTGGAGGGCACACGATACAAAACCCTGTACAACAAAAAGTTTGAGCTTTTGTCGCCCTGGCAGAAGCCCGATCCCAAAAAAATGATTTCCTTCCTGCCGGGTACGGTAATAAAGGTTTTGGTGAAAAAAGGAGATAAGGTTTCAGAGGGGCAGGATCTTCTTCTTCTCGAAGCCATGAAGATGCAGAACCGGATCAAATCGGACCGGGAAGGGATCATAAAAAATGTGCTGGTAAAGGAAGGGGATAAGGTGCCGAAGGGGGTTGTGATGATTGAATTTCGGTGAGGTGTTCTTTTAAGCCGGCTGGTGTTTGGCGCCTTATCATCAGCACTCTTTTATCCTCTCATACTTACTGTTTCTCTCCACCGGCGTAAACCCTTCCTTCGCGATGAGGGATTCAATTTCGCGGGGGGTGAGGGACGGATGTTGTTCTTCGGCTCCTGCCATCGTGTAGATACGGGTGGAGTCGTGAATGGTTCCGTCCAGATCATCGGCACCAAAATGGAGCATCAGGGCGGCATGCTCTTTGCCGAGCATCGGCCAGTATGCCTTCAGATGAGGTATGTTGTCGAGAAAAATACGCGCCATGGCAAAGGTTTTCACCACATCGGCAAAGGAGGTTTCGCCGATCTGCGACATTTTGTTGTGTGCACTTTTGTACTTGAGCGGGATGAAGGCATAAAAGCCGGGGGTTTTATCCTGCAGTTCCCTGAGCATGAGCAGGTGGTGAATCCGGTGCTCCGGTTTTTCAATATGGCCAAACAGCATGGTAGCATTGGAGGCAATCCCCAGGCGATGGGCTGTGGCATGCACCTCCAGCCATCGTTCCCCGGTGATTTTTTCAGGGCAGATGTGTTTCCGCACCTCAGGATGGAAAATTTCCGCCCCTCCTCCCGGAATAGACTGCAGTCCGGCCTGTTTCAGTTCTGCCAGCACCTTCTCCGGTGAGGAATGGTCGCGTCGGGCCAGGTAATCAATTTCCTCGGCAGTGAGAGCCTTGATGTGCACTGAGGGAAACCGGCTTCTGATCTGCCGGAACAGTTCAGCATACCAGGCCAGGTCTTTGGACGGATGCAATCCGCCGGTTATGTGCACTTCCGTAATTCCGGGATGGTGCCCGATCCGCTCCAGAATTTCTTCCGCCGAAAAGTTCCACGCATCCCTGTCGCCTTCGTTCCGGTAATAGGAGCAGAAACGGCAGTGGCGCACACAGAGGTTGGTAGGCTCGATGTGAATATTGCGGTTGTAAAAGGCCTGATCATCGTGCCATTTTCTTCTTACGAAACCGGCCAGGGCAATGAGCAATGCAAGGCTGGATTTTTCCCACAGCAGAAGAGCCTCTTCCGGCGTAAGGCGTTCTCCGGAACATACTTTTGCGGCCGCCGGTTGCACTTCAGCAGGCAGTTCCTTGATGAGGGAAAGCAGGGTATCAGGGCAAAGTGTTGGCATAATCGAGCAATTGCTGGGCATCGGATGTTCTTCCCTGCTGGCGCCAGATGTCGGCCAGTACGAGGTAGGCCGGTTTATAGGAAGGACTCACCTCAATGGCTTTCTGCAGGTACCGTTCGGCCATATTGAGATTGTTCAGGCGGGCATAGGTAAGCCCGAGGTTAAAATAAGCCGTAACAAACTTGGGATTTACCTTTATGGTCCGTTCAAAGATCGACATGGCCTGGGTCAACTCGCGCTTTGTGAGGTAAGCAACCCCGAGCAGATTGAGGCCTTTATCATAGTCGGGGTAAATCCTGAGCAGACGTGTTGCATAGGGAATGCAACTGTCGGGCTGCTGCATTTCAACAAAACAGCGGCCCATATTCATCAGAGCTGTTTCATTGTCGGGATTGTCAGCCAGGGCAAGGTGAAAGTTTCTGCAGGCTTCCTCATAAAGGCCCTTTTCCAGCAAGCGGGTACCTTCCAGATCAGCTTTTGAGGTACGCTGTACGACAGCACATACCGGAACGCCGTCAACAGTAATGGTATGAATGGTATGGCGGGGAGGATAATACTTCTTCTTGAGCTGGTAGGGATTCAGGTAACTGCAGGCAAACACCCCGTAATCCCAGTCTGTTTCGCCTTTTTCATAGTAACGGGTGTAAACGGGCTTCACCCGGCCCTGCCTATCACGGAAGTAATACCGCAGGGAAGGCAGGAAATTGGATGCCACAATTACGGTGTCCTTTCCGTTGCTTTCCGAAGCAAGTTTTTCCCGGAGCCACAGGCTTCCCTGGCGTATGCTGTGGTAGTAATAATCCGTTTCATAATTTCCGTAAGCTCCTTTCACCCCTCCCACCAGTTCGTTATAATAGATGTATTCGAGGGGATGGTTGGCCACAATGTGCCGGAAAGGCAGAAAAAGCAGGAAGGCCGGAACGATGGAAACAAGCCAGACGACATACTTCCGCTTCAGCAAAGCATAAAGTACATTCCAGCCGATAGCCGAAGTAACGGCCAGAGGCGGAAAGACGAACAGCAGGTGGCGCCAGCTTCCGTAAACATTCGATGATTTGTTGATCACATAGGCTACCGGAAAGACCCATGCGAAGAGCAGAAGGAAGGTAAAGAGGCGGTTGTACCGTTTCAGAATCGTGCGGAAAAAAGATATATAAAGCAGCAGGCCGGCAATTACGGCAAGAGGAACAGTGATCAGAATATATTTGGGAATGTAATACCAGGGAACGTTATCAGACCAGATGTATTTCCCTTCAAAAACCTGACGGAGCGAAGCATCGAAGTTGGTCATCAGCTTGAGCGATGTCAGCACGTTCTTCACCGGATTCTGCAGGGCATAAGGCCACCAGAGGATGCCCAGGATGTATCCGGCCACAGATATCCCGACCACCCAGAGAATCAAATTTTTCATGCGCTTCATATTTTCGGCCGAAAAGAAGCTATTCCTCCGGCTGGTAACCAGAAAATACAGCCCGGCAAAAAAGGCAAAGTACACAATCTGAAGCAATCCGCCTGCCCGTATGCTGAGGGTGAAGGCAATGCCCAGAGTTAGCAGAAGGATATGCTTCCAGCGGACAAACGGGTAATTCTTAAGAAAAAGGATAATACCGTAAATTGACCATATGTAGCCGAGAGCAAAGGGAATATCCTTGGGATTGTTGAACGAGTGGCCAAGAAACACGGGTGTCAGGAACATCAGTACCATGGTAAAGATGCCGGCCCTCCATCCGGCCAGAACAGCCGCCGTTAGTCCGGCAAAAAGGATCGCCAGCCAGCCCGTGAGGGAGTTGAAAACATGCCTCCACTCATACACATGCTCTATTCCGAAGGTTTTATTGAACAAGTAGGTGAAATTGTCAAACGACTGTCCGTAATACTGGAGGCGGGTTACCGGAGTATTGAGGCAGGTTGTGTCTTTGCCAAGGGTTTTGTAAAAGTTGTATACATAGCCTGCATGCACGTAGTTCACGTCCTCATCGCCTGAAATGCCCGCATCAAGGCTGAGAAGCGGCATGATGACGAACAGGAGAGCTGTTAGTGCCACGAAAAGCAACCGATACAGGGAGGATTCGCTGTGGGGCAGAAAAGGAAAGGCTTTCTTTTTTCGTTCCGACCAGGGAAGGGTGACGTACCACTTCCAGAAACCCTTCCAACCCGAAAAGGCATGCTGTTTCTTTCTGCTCTCCGGCACGGCAAACGGATCCGGCTGATTGAAGCGGACCGGACTGACCTCCCCGTCAATTTTCCGGCAGAACTCCGTGAGGCTTCCGGCCGTAAAAGGTTCGCCTTTCAGTGTTTCCGAAAGATACAGACCAAAATCAACCGGAAGAAGGACAAAAGGAATTCCGTTGCGCCCGGAGTGGTGAAAGAAATCGGTGTCAGAAAATGCAGGAAGCCAGACGGCCTTATCGCGTCCGGGGCTGTAGGTTTTGAAGGACAATACTTCCGCCAGCTGAAAAGGGCGGGACATCCACTGCGGGAAAAGCACTGCGGCAAAACGGGTGTTCGCCTTTTCCAGCCCCTGATGGACCAGTTGCCATAGATCGGAATGTCCGGAATGAACCTCTGTACGAAAAAAACGGGAATATACCGGTAGCGAAAGAAGGGCACTTTCTGCATCACCGGCACCCGGAGCGAAAACACTCACAACCGGAAGGGAAGAAACGCCGCGTTCCGGGATTTTCGCCAGCGATTCGCCCAGAACGGACATACCGGAAAACGGTCCGGGGAAAATCAGCACCAGTGTAATTTCCTGACCATCATCTTTACCCTGTTGTATCTTTTTACCCGTTTGTTTAGCCATGTTGCATGATATTATGTTACAACCACAACAAATGTTCAGGGAACCGGATTACCCTGCCGTTCTGCTTTCCGGATGCCGGAAATTCGCCGGTGGTATTTTCTCCACAGGGTCAACAATTCCGGCAGCATGCGCATCAGGTCCTTCGGCCTGATCCGTGTATCTCCGTCATCAACCCAAACGGAAAGGGGCAATTCGCAGACCGTTTTCAGGGTTGTCTGATACCCTGAAAGGAGGATATAGCGCCCTAAAATTTCCACGTCGAAAATCCAGCGGCTGAGGAAAGGTTCGCTGAAAATTTTCTCTGCGACCTCTGTTCTGAAGATTTTCGCCCCGCACTGGGAGTCATAAACGGGAATCTGCAGGGTGTGCGACACCAGCGAGGCAAAAATTCTTCCGAAAACGTGCCTCAGCCAGTTCCGTTCAATATGCGATCCCAGCCGTTTTACGCGACTTCCGAAAACCATGGATGTTCCGGGCCTGCTTTCAAAAAGGGCCGTCATTTCATGGATGGTTGGCAGGGGTGTGGACAGGTCGGCGTCAAAAAATCCCACCAGCGGGGGATGAAAATGTTCGGCGGCGTAAAGGATTCCGGCTCTCACAGCCGCGGCCTTGCCTTTGTTTTCTTCGAGAATGAGCAATTCCGCCTTTCCGGGGAATTGTTCCGTGAGTTCTTTCAGCAGGGTGGCCGTGGCGTCCCTGCTTCCGTCGTCGACAAACAGAAGCAGGGTATCCTGTTCCTGCGCCAGGAAAACCTCAAACTGATATTTCCGGAGCCGGCGGGCTTCGTTATAACATGGAACAACAATTACTGTCTGCGGCATACGGCAATACATGACAGGCCTGGCAGCCTGATGCCAAAGATACGTAAAAAGCGGGCCAGGGCAACATCGGCCAGCAGAAAAAAGACGATCAGCCTGTCTGCCACGGGATGGGATTTCCATCCGCCGATTCCTGTCATCTGCGACTCGTCAGGTTTTCTGAAGGCCTGAAGAACCTTCTGAACCGCTCGGGCCAGAAAAAGGGAAAAGAACAGATACCCGGAATCAACAGGTTCCAGGCCGGCCTGCTTCAGTGCGGCATGCAACGACCGCAGGGTATAACGCCTGTAATGCCCCAGCCAGGTATCATGAATGGTAAACAGCCCGGGATATGCCGGTACCGTAATCAGAAACACCGTATCGTTGCCAATCTGCGGGAGGCTGGCTATCTGACCGAGAAAAGCGGCATCATCACTGATGTGCTCAATGACGTCAAGCAGCAGAACAGCAGAAGGAGCAGACAGCTCAGGAGGAAGCTCGCCGGCAGACCGGTACAGCCTGACGGAAGAGTTCCCTATTCTTTCGGTATATTCGGTAAGCAGTTGATCGTCAAAAGCAGTATCTACCCCGTAAAACTGGGTGCCGGGAAAATCGCGGGCAAGCTGTTCCATCACAAAAGCATCTCCGCATCCGATATCCACCACTGAAACGGGCGAAGGCACATGCCGGAGCAGGTACTTCTCAACAATTTTCACCCGTGCCAGTTCCCATGGATGACGACCCGCTGTCCCCCTGGCCGATCCTGCCCGATGCTCTTTAATATCCATTTACTTGATCTTCAGCTTCTTTTTCCCTTCCCCCTCGTCAGCATAGCCGTAAATGTAAAGGGAATGGTGCGACGGGCGGAAATTGTTCATCTCGCAGGCAGTCTTTATGATTTCCTGGATGCGGGGATCACAGAACTCAATCACCTGGCCGGTTTTGATATCAATCAGATGGTCGTGCTGAATGCACTGATAAGCTTTTTCAAACTGGGCAATATTCTTTCCGAACTGATGCCTCACCACCAGACCGCAGTCGAGCAGAAGTTCAATGGTATTGTAAATGGTGGCTCTGCTGACCCGGTAATTTTTATTCTTCATAAAAATGTAGAGTGACTCTACGTCAAAATGGCCGACGCGGGTATAAATTTCATCCAGGATGGCAAAGCGCTCCGGAGTTTTGCGGTGTCCCTTCTTTTCGAGGTAATCGGTGAAGATTTTTCGTACGGTTTCCCGGGTGTCGTCCTGGATCATAATTAGACTAATTAAGAATAAGATGAGGCTAAGATATAACTTTTTTTAATAAGAGAAGGTTACTTTGTTTCCGTTTCGGTATTTTCCACACGGCTCACTTTTTCGACACCTTTGATTTTGATGAGGTTCATGATGAGGTTGTTCAGGTCGGCCGTATTGTGTACATACAGGTCGATGGTTCCTTCAAAGATGCCGTCGTGGCTGGAAAGGTTGATGGTTCGGATGTTGACATTCAGTTCCTTGGAGATGACGGTAGTGATGGAATTGTACACACCAAACCGGTCAATGCCCTGCAGGCTGATGCGGACGAGGAAGGAATGGATCTTGTGGGTGGTCCATTTGGCAGGGACAATCCTGTTGGCCTGGCTGGAAAGCAGTTTGATGGCCACAGGGCATTTGGCCTTATGCACAATGAGGGTATGGCTTGGACTGAGGTAGCCGACCACATCGTCGCCAGGGATCGGATTACAGCAATGGGCAATGACATACGGCTGTTCCTGATCGTCGGTGGTTTCACGAAGGAGGATGGGGGAGTCCTTGCCCGGTTTTTTGTCTCCTTCTTCTGAACTGCTTTCCTTATCCTTGTCGGGTTTACGCAGGCCGAACTGCAGTTCCCAGTAACGGATCCACTTGTTGCGGGTATTCTTTTTGAGGATGGTTGGCAGGTCTTCGAGGCTGATGATGCCGAGGCCGATTTTCGAGTACAGTTCGTCTTTTGAATTCACCTCATAAGCCGGAAGCAATTTGCGGAAGATGCGGGAACTGGGATGCAGGTTCATTTCCTTTAACCGTTCTTCGAGCATTTCCTTTCCTTTTTCAAGCCGGTTGCGTGCTTCGGCTTTCAGGGCTTGTTTGATGCTGGCCTTGGCCTTGGCGGTAATCACAAAATCGAGCCATTCGCGCTGGGGTTTGGCCTTGTCGGAGGTAATAATTTCCACCTGGTCGCCGCTTTTGAGGACATGGTTCAGGGGCACCAGGCGGTAATTCACCTTGGCACCGATGGCCTTGTTGCCAATATGGCTATGGATGTCATAGGCAAAATCAAGGGCTGTGGAATCCTTGGGCAGGTTTCGTATTTCGCCTTTGGGTGTAAAAACAAGAATTTCCGATGCAAACAGGTTGAGTTTGAAGTCGTCGAGAAACTCCAGTGCATCTCCCTGGGGATTTTCTAAGGTTTCGCGTATTTTCTTAATCCATTTATCCAGCTCGCTCTCCTGGGCACTCATACCCTTGTATTTCCAGTGCGCGGCAAACCCCCTTTCGGCGATCTCATCCATCCTCCGGCTGCGGATCTGCACTTCCACCCATCTTCCCTCCGGGCCCATTACCGTAACATGAAGTGCCTCATACCCGTTGGCCTTGGGCGTGCTTACCCAGTCCCTAATCCTGTCGGGCTTTGGCGGATAAATGTCGGTGATGATGGAATAGATATTCCAGCACTGGTTTTTTTCAGGAATGTCGGGCACAGGGTCAAAAACAAGCCTGATGGCAAAAAGGTCGTAGATTTCTTCAAAAGGCACCCCCTTGGTCTGCATTTTGTTCCAGATGGAATAGATCGACTTGGGCCTTCCGGAAATGTCGAAGCTGATTCCCTGCTGGGTAAGACGGTCGATGATGGGCAGGGAAAAGATGTTGATGAAATGCTGACGCTTTTTTTCGTCATCCCTGAGCTTACGTTCGATTTCCTCGTACACCTTGGGATAACTGTACTTAAGGCTGAGGTCTTCCAGTTCGGTTTTGATGGCGTACAATCCCAGCCTGTGTGCCAGAGGGGCAAAGAGATAAAGGGTTTCGCCCGCGATCTTGATCTGCTTGCTGGGCGGCAGGGCATTCAGGGTGCGCATATTGTGCAGGCGGTCGGCCAGCTTGATAAGGATCACCCGCACGTCGTCGCTCAGGGTGAGGAGCATTTTACGGAAATTTTCGGCCTGCAGGCTTGAATTCTTGTCGAAAACCCCCGATATTTTGGTAAGGCCGTCAACGATGGATGCTATTTTATCTCCGAACTGGAAGCGGATTTCATCGAGGGTAATTTCCGTATCTTCCACCACATCGTGCAGGAGAGCACTCACCACCGATTTGGTGCCCAGACCAATTTCATAGGCACAGATTTTGGCAACGGCAATGGGGTGCAGGATGTAGGGTTCCCCCGACTTCCTGCGCATATTTTTATGGGCTTCGTAAGCAATACGGAATGCTTTCCGGATGAGTTCCTGGTCCTCAGCTGTATCGCACCGGAAACACTTTTTCAGCAGATCATCAAATTCCTGCTGGATGAGTTTTTTTTCCTCGTCCGTCAACCCGCTTATCTGCTGTACAAGCATACGTTACTTTCTCCTGCAAAAAGACAAAGATAATCCCAAATTCGTCAATTGAAAAATCAATTGACGAATCGACTAACAAAATCTAATCAGATTTTATAAGTCGGGATTATCTCGATAAGTCAATAGAAACAAGTTGTTTAAATGTTTTTTGTGTTTCTATTGACTAATCTCGGATAATGCAAAAGAAGTAAGGATGATACGAAGGGAAATCATTTTCACGGCTCAGATGCTCCGGGGTTTGTCTGGGTGCCCGTCAGGTTATTTTTTCAGAATCAGCACCAGGCTTCCGTATTCTTCCTTTGTCCTGCCGGTTTCATCGGTGTAACGCATGTACCAAAGATAAGTTCCTGCCCGGATACTGCCGCCGGGGTCTCGTCCGTTCCAGCGCACCGAAGGGTCGCTGGTTTCAAACACCTTTCTTCCGCCGGCATCAGAAATGATCAGATGGAATTTTCCGGGCAGAATGTCGAAAACGGGGCCGAACTCATCGTTTATGCCATCTCCGTCGGGTGTGAATGCATTGGGCATGCGGTAATCGGACGAGAAGCCCGCACAGGCCGTATTGGACCAGGATACACCCCTTACACCATAGGGATTTCCGGAAGCCTCCTCTGCCCGAATTACATAACAGACGTTTCCCTTTATTCCCTGACCGGCAAGCACATCGCGGCTTTCAACATAGGTTGTATCGGGGGGATAGACGGTTCCTACGCGGATATAACTGCCTTCACTGGAAACACGATAGATGGCATATTCTCCCGTTCCTGCCCTGTATCCGTAAGGCGGATTCCAGGAAAGAAAGGCTCCTCCCTGCTTTCCTGAAACTGTCAAGGCCACCGTAGTGGCGGGATTGGAAGACACCTGCACCGAGCGGCAGGCATTTACCGAAGCAAGCACATATTTCCAGGGCCGATCTGTGCCGGGAGGCGTGTCCTCTGCCTGAAGTTGCCCTCCGGCAGGCCATGAAAACTGGCGAAGTTCCGTTTCTGCTCCACCTCCGGCCGGCGATCGGTACAACAGATAGTTGACACTGTCTCCGTCGGAACTGATATGAAAGCTGAGCAGCACCTTCCCTTCCGATGTTACCGAGGCATAATCGGCGTTCATCCAGGATGGCTGGGGCAAAACGTGGGAATACAGGCATGCCATGTTGCTCCGGGCTGTGAGGCCGCCGGTATGCCGGGCTTCCACATAAAAGCAAACCCTCCTGTTCCGGCTTACGGTGTCAGACCAGGTTCCTGCATTGCCTTGCAGGGATGGAGAAGGAATCCGGTTGCTGCCATAGGATTTCATTACCGTGTAATGAACGCTGTCATCGGGCCACGCCGGGTAGCCGGTCCACACAAGTCCGGCGGTTACGGTGCAGGAATCGAATTCTGCCGATAAATAGCAGGTGGTGTGGATGTTGCTCAGCGGACTGTTATTCCCCGACGAATCCACGGCAACCAGACGAAACGAAACGGCTCTGAAACGGACATCGGACAGCTTTACCCTGTATGCAGAATCAAGGGCGCTGAAGGAAGTATCGGCCGGGCGCCAACCGACAGAAGCACCATAATACACCACATACAATTCGACATCCTGTGAAGGGCTTCTCTCCCAGCAAAGCTGAACGCTGTCGGTGCCGGGTATGACATCTGCCAGCAAAAGACGGGGAGAAAGGGGTTTAATGGTATCGGGCTGTGCCTTCAGAGAAGATAACAGCAGGAACTGCAGAATGACAAGTCCTGCAAGTCCTTTCAGCCATTTCTTCCTGTAATGCATAAACGAAGCAGAAAATCGTCCCTTTCAATAACGGCAAAATACCTGTTAAAGTGCACTAAAGCCGTTTAAACATTGCAAAGATTTTATGTATCATTCGTTTAGCGCTGCGCGCCAGGCGAATGATGCGTTAAGCCTTTCCTTCATAAGCCGAAACCGGCAGGCAGGTGCATACCAGGTTGCGGTCGCCATAGGCATCGTCAACCCGTGCCACAGAAGGCCAGAATTTGTTGGTTTTTAGCGATGCTACAGGATAGGCAGCCTGGACACGGCTGTATGGATGATTCCATGTATCGGAAGTGCATTCCTCAGCCGTGTGGGGAGCATTTTTGAGCAGATTGTCGTTTTGCAGAGCCGGATTCTTGCGGATTTCATCCAGTTCGTGCCATACCGCCACCATGGCTTCCACCAAGCGGTCCAGCTCCTCCAGGGGTTCGCTTTCGGTGGGCTCCACCATCAGCGTGCCATGCACGGGGAAGGAAACCGTGGGAGAATGAAAACCATAATCAAGAAGGCGTTTGGCAATGTCCAGTTCGGTTATTCCGGTTTCATGCTTAAACTGACGCAGATCGAGGATCATTTCGTGGCCCACAAAGCCATGTTCGCCCTTGTACAGCACAGGGAAATACTTATTCAGGCAGGCCGCCAGATAGTTGGCGTTGAGGATGGCATACCGGGTAGCGTCGGTCAGACCGTCGGTTCCCATCATCCGGCAGTAGGCATGGGAAATCACCGCCACATTGGCATTGCCGTAAGGTGCCGACGATACCGGAGTGATGCCGTTTTTCCCTCCGGCAGGAACGATCGAATGCCCCGGCAGAAATTCAACCAGGTGGTCGGCCACAGCTACAGGGCCAACGCCCGGGCCACCTCCTCCATGAGGGATGGCAAAGGTTTTGTGCAGGTTCAGGTGGCACAGATCGGCACCGATGGCGGCCGGACTTGTGAGGCCCACCTGGGCATTCATATTGGCACCGTCCATATAAACCAGCCCTCCGTTCTGGTGCACAATCTCATTCATTTCCTTAATGCGGCTTTCGAAAACACCATGGGTGGAGGGATAGGTAATCATAAAGCCGGCGAGGTTCTGACGGTGCTGTTCTGCTTTGCTCCGCAGGTCATTTACATCCACGTTGCCCTGTTCATCGCACTGAACCACAACCACTTCCATTCCTGCCATGGCGGCACTGGCGGGATTTGTTCCATGGGCAGAAGAGGGAATCAGAACCACCTTTCTGTGCCCTTCTCCTCTGGTTTCGTGATATTTGCGGATGATGAGCAGGCCGGTATATTCTCCGGCTGCGCCCGAATTCGGCTGGAACGTGATGCCGCTGAAGCCGGTAATTGCCAGCAGGTCTTTGCCCAGTTCGTGGAAAATTTGCTGGTACCCCTCCGTCTGTGACAGGGGCGCAAAGGGATGGATGCGTCCCAGCTCCGGCCAGCTGAGCGGAAGCATTTCAACAGCTGCATTGAGCTTCATGGTACAGGAACCCAGCGGTATCATTCCGTCGGCCAGTGAAAAGTCTTTTCGCTCGAGATGTTTGATATACCGCATCAGGGAGGTTTCAGAACGGTATTTGGTAAACAGTTCATGCTCCATAAAGGGAGTGGTCCGCAGGAAACGCGGGTCAAAGGAAACCTCCTCCCTGAGTTCCCGTATGCGGTTGATTTTTTTGCCGGCAGCTGTACCAAAGATCTCGAGAATTTCATTCACATCCTCTACGGTGGTTGTCTCATCAAGGCTCAGCAGAATTTCCTTTGCCGCGGGGTAGAAGAAATTCATTTTCCGTTCAAGGGCCAGATTCCGGATTTTTTCGGTATAGGTTTCATCAGGCAGAACGATATGCAGGGTATCAAAGAAATGGTCGGGCTTCACAGTAAAGCCGGTATGAACAAGCTCTTTTTTTAAAGCTGTGGCGAGGCTGTGTATGCGCAGGGCGATTTTCCTGAGCCCTTTCTGTCCGTGGTAAACGGCATACATGCCGGCCATGCTGGCCAGAAGAGCCTGGGCTGTGCATATATTGGACGTAGCCCGTTCCCTTTTTATATGTTGTTCACGCGTTTGCAGTGCCATGCGCAGGGCTCTGTTCCCCAAACGGTCAACTGAAACGCCGATGATGCGACCCGGGATGTTGCGTTTGAATTTTTCGCGTGTGGCAAAATAGGCGGCATGCGGACCTCCGTATCCCATAGGGATACCAAAACGTTGTGTGGAACCCACGGCCACATCGGCTCCCCACTCTCCCGGAGGAACCAGAATGGCCAGGGAGAGAATATCGGACGCCACACCCACAAATACTTCAGCCTGATGAGCTTTTTCAACCAGGGGCTTGTAATCCCTGATCTCGCCATTGGCTGAAGGATACTGTACCATCACGCCAAACACCTTATCGGAAAACTCGAATTCAGCGGCCGGCATAATGCGCAGGTCAATGCCCAGAGGTACGGCTCTGGTATGCATTACATCCAGGGTTTGCCGGAACATGTTTTCGTCGGCCAGAAAAACATTGGCTCCTCTTTTCACCGCTTCCCGAGAACGCAGGTTGTACATCATGATCATGGCCTCAGCGGCCGCTGTTCCTTCATCCAGAAGGGAGGCATTGGCGATCTCCAGACCGGTCAGCTCGCTCACTACCGTCTGAAAGTTCAGCAAGGCTTCAAGACGGCCCTGCGAAATTTCGGCCTGATAAGGAGTATAGGAAGTGTACCAGGCAGGATTTTCCAGCATATTCCGCTGAATAACAGCCGGCATGAAGGTATCATAATAGCCCTGTCCGATATAGCTTCTGAAAATCTGGTTCTTCGATGCAATTTCGCGAAGCCGTTCGAGGTATTCAGCTTCGCTCATTCCTTTACCGGTATCAGGTTTTTTCGACAACCGTATCGAGGGGGGAATAGTTTTGTCGATTAATTCATCAAGGGAAGACACACCGATTTTTTCGAGCATGCGCGGAAGGTCTTCCTTTCCCGGGCCAATATGACGTTCGCTAAAAGAATATGATGACATAAGGGTTATTTTTTGTGTGCCGCAAAAGTAGAACTTTCCTTTCGTTTAATTGCTGTTGAAGGATATGTTTCATAACCAGTCGAACGGAAGCGCCGTTTACCCCTGCAGAAATCCTATATATCAGCCGGTTGATGAACAGCGCCAGACAGCTGATATATAATTATTTACAAATAGGGATTCCCGGCTTTTTCTTCTCCTATAGTAGTAGAAGGCCCATGACCGGGCCACACTACTGTACTCTCCGGCAAAACAAGCAATTTCCGTCGGATTCCATCCACCAGAAGCTGATGGTCGCCTCCCGGAAGGTCGCTTCGTCCGATACTGCCGCTGAAAAGAATATCCCCCGGGAAAAGAACCTGTCCGGCCCGGCTGTACAAAGCAATTCCCCCGGGCGAATGACCGGGCACATGAAGTACCTCGAGGCACTCCTCCCCGCACCTCAGCACCTCTCCTTCATCCAGCATCCTTTCTGGATCAGGCATGGAACTGATTGTGAGCCCAAAAATCTGTGCATAGGCAACAGCCTGCCGGTAGAGGAAACCATCTGCCGGATGTATCCATACCGGCACATGCCATTCGTTTACACAGAAAGGCACACCAAGAATATGGTCAATATGGCCATGGGTAAGAACAACTGCCAAAGGATGCAGATGGTTGTCGACCACATACTCCCTGAGCTTTTTTTGTTCATCCGGTGTACTGCATCCGGGATCAATAATGAATGCTTCTCCTGAAGCATCATGTACTACAAAGGTGTTTTCCTGGAAAGAATTGAAAACGAAAGATTTGATTTTCATAGATTTACATTCTGCCAACGCAATTATATTTATGGTGTTTCTGTCGCCTTCCCGGCTGGTCAGCTTACCCTACCGGGCAACATAGGAACAAACGAAAAGGTTCCGTGTTCGGTAATCCGGATATCTTCATCCGTAAATTTTTCTATCAGTGTCATGGTCTGGAGTTTGTCGTTTCCCACAGGGACCACCATGCGACCGCCCGGTTTAAGCTGGAGAACCAGGTTCTGCGGTATTTTATCGGCAGCAGCCGTTACCAGAATCCGGTCAAAAGGGGCATAAGCCGGCAATCCTTCGTAGCCGTCGCCAAAAAAGAAGTAGGCCTTGTAACCAAGCAGAGGCAGAAAAGACTGGGTTTTCAGAAACAGTTCCCTCTGGCGCTCAATGGTGTACACGATGGCACCCAGTTCCAGAAGCACGGCGGTCTGGTACCCTGACCCTGTGCCTACTTCAAGCACTTTCTGAAAGCGTTCTACCTCCAGAAGCTGGGTCTGAAAAGCAACCGTATAGGGCTGGGAGATTGTCTGGCCGGCACCTATGGGAAATGCCTTGTCGGCATATGAAAACCTGATGAAACTGCTTTCCATGAAAAGATGCCGGGGAACAGTACCGATAGCTTTCAGTACCGCCTCATCCGTAATTCCCTTTCCTCGTAAATGCTGCACCAGCTTGTTGCGCAGGCCTTTATGCCTGAAGTCATCCCGAATTTCCATGTCTTCAAATTTGCAACATTTTTTGGATTGCTCACCGAAACAGAATCAACAATGGCATGTATGAGCCATCAGCATTGAATATTTCTTAATAATTTCTGCCAGCCTGTTGATAAGTTGATAAAATCGCCCGTAAAACCAACAAATTCGTTTGATATGTTTGGGATGTCGATTCGCATACACATGATCAGGGCAGGTATTTACGGTGCTTCGGCAGCAACCAGGAAGCACATTGAGCAGTTGCTCAGCGATTCCCGGTTTACCATCACGGGGATTTCAGGAATTCCGGAAGAAAATGCAGCGGCTCTGGCGGGTGACTACGACCTGCCGTTTTTTGCTGACGAAGCCCGGCTGGTTGAACAGTCTGATCTGATTGACATAACCTGTTGCAATGCATCAGCCCTTCAGCTGGCGTTGTTTGCCGTGCGGAATTTCAGGTATGTTTTTCTGGACGGAACCATTGACTGGAATCCGGAAGACATACGCGCTCTTCTTAAGCTTGCGCGTGAAGCCGGGGTACGGGTTGGGGTAAGGCATCTGAAACGACAGAGAAAAGTTTTTCAGAATGCAAAAAAATATATTCGCCAGCCCCAGCTGATCGAAATGCAGGTTTCGGTTCAGGATTCGCCTTCCTGCGAGGTTCCGCTATACAACGTTCTTTTCCAGAGTGTTGATCTTCTGGCACTGCTCAATCCCTCTCACGTTAAAAAAATGTTTGCCAAGGCAGTATCCATGGGCGATGGTTCGGTTGGTGCCGTGGATGCGACCGTTCATTTCGACAACGGCACTGTAGGTCATGTGGTTTTTAACCGCCTGCTTGCCAAAGAAACCGATACTGTTCAGGTGTTTTCGCCGGAAGGCGCCCTGAAGATTGATTTCCTGAACAATCTGGCAGGATTTCTTCCGTACAGGAGCAGTTCCCGTTACACCATCCCTTCGCTTGAAACAACTGCAGAACCGGTTTCTGAAACATTGTACCATCTGATGGCCAATCATCCGCATGGTGAGCTGACGCTTCTGGAAGAGATTTACCCGTCGGCGGTTCTTGCCCGACAAATATTGTCGATGATTTATCAGCAGGTGAGCTGAGTTTGCGCGGCGGGTCGTCCGCTATTCGCCGTTCGATATGTTGTTATTGTCAGGGAGAGCAAGATAACCCGATTAACATTACACCCTTTCCAACACTGGAACTCTGAAACTCTGGAACCCTGGAACCCTGGAACTCTGGAACCCTGGAACCCTGGAACCTGAAACTGAGCGTAAAGCGCAGAGCGTAAAGCGTAAAGAAATGGCGCTCATCAGTTTATTCTCCGCTTAACGTTCTACCCAATTGTTTACTCGAAACTAGAAAATCAAAAATCAAAAATCACAACTCACAAATCACAAATAACAAGCCTCGAAACACTTGGCACAATGCCCAATTCAAAAACAGCAAAAGATGAACAAAAGATTTGTGATTCGAGATTTCTGATTTCTGATTTCTGATTTTTTTGATCCTGAACGAAAACAAATAAAATCTCAAATCAGAAATCACAATTCACAACTCACAAATCAAATTGACCTTAAACACCCGAAACGCTGGAACGCTGGAACATTGGAACGCTGGAACACTGGAACACTGGAACTTTGGAACCCAATTAGTAGATAATCGGAAATCTCTGAAAATTTCCAATTTCCAATTTCCAATTTCCTGTCCTTGATCACGCTATGAAAACCATAACACGTTAATTGGAAATAGGAAATGGGAAATCGGAAATTCCTTAATCGGAAATGGGAAATCGGAAATCCTTGTAACTCTGAAACCCTGGAACTTTGGAACTCTGGAACCCTGAAACTCTGAAACCCTGGAACTTTGGAACTCTGGAACCCTGAAACTCTGAAACCCTGGAACCCTGGAATACGTATCCATTGTCCTTAAAATCAATGACGGGGAACTGGAATCCTGTTTGATTTTACCAGAGGAATAATTATTTCTCCCTTTGCATACGAATTTTTGTTTTCTGCCGTTTATTTAAAAGCCAACCTTAACCAGCCTTATGATTTTATGAAACGAAGCCATCAGCTTGTACGTTACATTGTATCTGATATACTGACCGCTGAGCTAAGCTATACGCTTTTCTTCATTTTCAGAAAACTGTATATTGAACCGCAAAAATTCGGCTACCAGATTCCCGTTGAATTTGACAGCAATTTTGTCCGCGGCCTGATCATCCTTCCTTTTTTCTGGCTTCTGGTCTATTATCTTTCCGATTATTACAGGGATGTATTCCGCAAATCGCGCCTTCAGGAACTGGGGCAAACCCTCCTCAGCACACTGGTTGGTGTAACCATCGTATTCTTTGCGATCATCCTCGACGATACGGTTCATGACTATACCAACTATTACCAGTCGTACCTTGCATTCCTTGTCGTTCACTTTGTACCCACCTACCTGGCAAGGGTTACCATCACTTCACGGACCAGGAAGCTCATTACACAGGGGAAGCTTTCCTTCAGCACCCTCATTATCGGAGCCAACCTGCCGGCCGAGGAACTTTTTTTCAGCATGACAGCTCAGGGCTCTGCTACCGGCAACCGCTTTGCCGGTTATGTAACGGTCAACGGAAAAAACGGTATTTCGCTCGAAAAATACCTTCCCCACCTTGGGCATTTTGATGACATCCTTCCCATCATCCGGCAACATAAGATTGAAGAGGTCATCATCGCCATTGATCCTTCGGAACAGGAAAAAATCAACCGGATCCTGAACCACCTTCACCTTACCGATGTGAGGATACGCGCCATCCCGTCCCTTACCGACCTTCTTTCCGGAAAAGTGCGGTTTACCACCCTGTACGATATGCCCCTCCTGGAAATTACCCACTCTCCCATGCCTACCTGGCAGATGAACATCAAGGAACTAATGGACATCGTCATATCCCTGCTTGTGCTGGTCGTTCTCAGCCCTCTGTGCCTTTTGATTGCTATCCTGATTAAAATTACCTCACCCGGCCCGGTATTTTACTCGCACGAGCGCATCGGAAGACACGGAAAGCCTTTCAAAATCATCAAGTTCCGCACCATGGTACCGGATGCCGAAAAGAACGGACCGGAACTATCCAGCCGCAACGATCCGAGAATTACCCCCATAGGCCGCTTTCTGCGCCGTACCCGTCTGGACGAAATTCCCAATTTCATCAACGTATTGCGCGGAGAAATGTCGCTCGTCGGCCCCCGGCCCGAACGGCAATATTACATTGACCAGATCGTTCAACGGGCACCCTATTATGTTCATCTGCACCGTGTAAAACCGGGCATCACGTCCCTGGGACAGGTAAAGTTCGGCTATGCCGAAAATGTGGATCAAATGATCCGCCGGCTCCAGTATGATCTTCTCTATATCGAAAATATGTCGCTCGCTCTCGACATCAAAATTCTCCTTTACACCATCGGTACCATTATCAGGCAAAAGGGCATCTGAACCAGCTTCCTCCCTTTCATGCCCACCCCCAGGCGATTGAAAAGAGTATGAGCCCGGCTGAATTTTATTTTCCCTGCAAGGGAAATTTTCGCAGGGGCCTGTATACGGCACCGGCAGGGGTCAGCACACTCTCCATCCATACCATATGATCAACCGGCATTTCCTGAAAAAACGCATCGCTAAATTCCCTTACTACCTCATGCAGTTTTTCGGGCTGACGCAGATACTTGAGCCGGGCAAGGGTTATGTGCGGATGAAAGTCCCTATCCTCGGGTGCAAAGCCATACTTTGTTACCAGCACTTCCACTTCTTTCTGAAGAAGAAGTGCCGGTTTGCTTTCTGAAATTCCTGCCCAGAGAACCCTGGGCGAAGAACGGGAGCCAAAATACCCGAGGCCTTTCACCTGAAGAGAAAAGGGAGGCTGGCCTGAAGCAATGGTTTCGAGTCCGCGGCTCAGCCCTTCTGTTATGGCAGGGTCTGTTTCGCCGAGGAAGAAAAGGGTGATATGCACATTGGCCAAATCCACCCAGGCAATTTTTTCCGTCGAAAGCCGTCGGCGGCAGATCATGGCGGCCTCTTCAAGCCGGGAACCGGCAACTTCCACGGGCAGGGCAATAAAGGTTCGCATATACCCAAGTATTTTTTCAAAATTAGGTAATTTTACCTGACCATAACATCCGATACCATATGAAACCTTCACCCCGATTTGCCGTTGTGCTTTCAGGATGCGGAGTATTCGACGGGTCCGAAATTCATGAGGCAACCCTCACTCTGTATGCCATTGCAAAGAACGGAGGAACCTACGAAATTTTTGCTCCTGACGTGGCACAGTACCATGTAGTGGATCATCTTACCGGCAGGCCGACAACAGAAAAGAGGAATGTTCTTTCCGAAGCGGCCCGCATTGCGAGGGGAAAGATAACCCCCCTGAGCAGATTCAATGCCGGCAGTTTTGATGCCCTGATATTTCCCGGGGGATTCGGTGTGGCCAAAAACCTGTTTCCCTTTGCCGTTGAAGGGCCCGATGCCAAAGTCCAGCCGGATGCGGAACGCGCCATCCGCGAGATGCACCGCGCCGGGAAACCCATCGGCGCCCTGTGCATTGCCCCCGTTTTGCTTGCCAAAGTGCTGGGAAATATTGAGGTAACCATAGGGAACGACAGCGACACCGTCAGCCTGCTTCACAAGCTGGGAGCAAACCATAAGGTAACAGGCCACGGGGAGGTTACTATTGACCGCACCAACAAAATTGTTACCTCTCCCTGCTACATGCTCGATTCCACCATTGTCCAGATTGCCGAAGGAGCGGAACGAACTGTTCAGGCCATGATGGAACTGATCGGAAAATAAAAAAACTGTGAGGCTTCAGAGGTAGCCCAGTTCAATTTTGCGAACGATTTTTTCAATTTCGGCATCCTTGCCCTGGGGGTCGTATTTAACTTTAAGACTGCTTCCGAAGATAACGGCTACTGTCTGCCAGAATGCCGCCTGGAATGAACCCCTCAGCTCCTTAACCAGCGTATAGGATGTTTTTCCCGTTTCCCTGTCAATCAGTTTGATGAGCAGTTTCCCCTGGGTG
>JAAYUG010000103.1 GCA_012517825.1 Bacteroidales bacterium
ATGTCATTTCAATTTATGATTATACTGGAAATAAGGTTTTAAGTAAAACAATAAATGCTGCATCTGGTAATAATGGTAAAGAAACAATAAACATTTCCTTTTTGAAAAAAGGATTATATTTGATAAAAATTGATGGTTACCCGGTTTGCAAGAAATTTATTGTTCAATAAAATTCACAATTGAACAGAAAAAATTAATAAGTAGGAGAGCTATTATGAATAAACAAAGGTATATATTTTATTTTATTATATTTATTCTACTTCTTCTATTGGCTTGGTATTTCAGAACAATTTTGCTTTATGTTCTCCTTGCCGGAATAGTATCTCTGATTGGCCGTCCGGTGGTGCGTTTTCTCCAGAAACCTGTTTATAAAAACTGGCATCTACCGGCCTTTGTTGCGGCGGCAATATACCTTCTGATTGTCTGGGCCCTTCTTTTTGGTTTCTTTTATCTCTTTGTTCCGGTTGTTATTACAGAAGCAAAAAACCTGTCTTCGGTTAATTCTTCCGAATTATTGCTCAGATTATCAGCCCCGTTGGTAAAGTTTCAGGAGGATGGGGCCAGGTTACTGGGTATAACTGTTACCGGATTTTCGGCACAGGAGTTTCTGGCCAGTCAGCTTGGCAAAATATTGAATATGAGTACAGTATCCGGAATTTTTTCGTCTCTGACGGGCTTTATCGGAAATTCTGCCATTGCTGCCTTTTCTGTTACCTTCATTTCCTTCTTTTTCCTGAAAGAGGAAACCCTGGGAATCAATTACCTGTATGCAATGATACCGGAGCAGGTATTGCCTAAAGTACAGCGGGCAATGGAGTCCATCAGAAAACTTCTGTTACGCTATTTTGCCGGCTTGCTCCTGGAGGTGGTTTCCGTAAGCATTCTGGTAACGGTGGGGATGTTAATTGTGGGGCTTTCTCTCACCCAGGCTATGCTGATAGGCCTTTTTGCCGGGATATTGAATATGATTCCCTATATAGGTCCTCTGATTGGCATATGCTTTGGTCTGTTTATCGGTGCAGTCAGCCAGTTGCAGGTTCTTCCCCCGGAATCCCTTCCTCTTCATCTGTTCTGGATGCTGGTAGTTTTTCTTGCAGTTCAGCTGATTGACAATCTGGTGTTTCAGCCTCTGATTTATTCCGGAAGTGTTCATGCGCATCCGCTGGAGATTTTTCTCGTCATTCTGGCCGGTGCCACCGTTGCCGGGATTCCGGGAATGATCGCCGCCGTGCCCACCTATACCGTATTGCGTGTGCTGGCAGGTGAATTTCTTGCAGAGTTCAGAATTGTTAAAAAATTGACAGACAAACTATAACAGGGGTTAGGGTAAATTCCTATCTTTATGGCGCCGGATCAAGTATAACTTAATGCTGATAAATTGAAAAACGTATTTCGTTTTGTATTCAGTGCCATAGTTATCCTGCTTTCATCGCCGGCTTTCTGTCAGGTTGATTTTACAGCCTCACAGGTAAGGGGCTGTGATTCATTATCTGTCCGTTTTACACTTTTTACCTCGTTAACTTCTCCGAAAGTCCGGTGGAATTTCGGGAATGGGAAAGCCAGCCAGGAAATTAACCCTGCTCCTGTGCTGTATGAGAAACCAGGTGCCTATACAGTCACAGTTACGGTAAATGACACCATCATCAGAAGAAAAAACAAGTATATTCAGGTCAGGCCTTCTCCAATTGCCAACTTCCAGTATACTGACTCATCCACTCAGGGCAGCTATGTTTATTCGTTTCATTCACTGCAACAGCCTGTCGATACAGCATTGTATTTCTATCAGTGGAAATTTTCAGACCATAATAGTAGCGATACAACTTCCGATGTAGTTCATGTTTTTGATTCAACGGGAATTTACAGGGTTTTTTTAAAGGTAACCGACGATTTTGGTTGTACTGACAGCTCCATGCGCCTGATCAACGTGAGTGAAAGCCTGTATGTGCCCAACGTGTTTACCCCGAATGAAGACGGATTGAATGACCTGCTCGAAATTCCTGTCGGCGGAGAGGTTCTTTACCGTTTTGTCATTTTTACCCGTTATGGCCTGCTCATTTACAAAACCGAATCAAAATTTCCTTCATGGGACGGACGGAATGCTGCCGGAGTTAAAATGCCGGAGGGCATTTATTATTACATTATTGAATCGCTCGACCCGCAAAATACTCATCGTCAGACCGGTTTTGTTTACCTTCTGCGCTGAAATGCCAGGGCAAAAAAAGGAGTCTGGCAGAACCGAATGAATTCATCTGTGTTATTTTCTTGAGTTGTCAATAACTTTTCCTTATGCGATCCTGATTTGTTTTAATTTCATGCCGTATTAACGGCATGCTGGTTCGTGCTGAAAGTAAGTTGCAGGAATGCAGGAATCGTGTCCATGCCTGTTCAAAAGGTATATGCATCGAATGAGAAAAACAGTTTTTGCCGGTGTTTTGATGTTTCTGGCAATCTACAGCAGTCCGGGTCAGAATATGATAAACCGGCCGGCCATCAGGGAAATGCGGTGGAGCGGGAACTATGAGCTCTACATCTTCCTTTCGGATGATTCAACTATTGTGCTGAACACAAAGGATCTTCCCCATGCACAGAACCTCCTGGAGGGCAGTCATCAGGATCAGTTAACATTGCTGCCGGTTGGTCTGGATAACGGATATGTGCATTTTCTTCAGAAACAGGCCGGTGCCGGCATCCCATCTGATACGGCAGGAAAGAGCGCCCGTCCTGTAACACTCTGGAGTTCATTGCATGAGAGCCTCGGAGGCGGATATGTCCATTTTATTCGTTGCCTGCAGTATGCGCTCGAAACAGGTTACCTGGATCTGAAATCTCCCTTGATGAAAAGGCCTGAAACAAAATGGCGGCCACGTCCTGCTACGGAAACATGGAAACGTACCCGGAAATGGAAATACTATACCCCTGATAATCAAAAATATGCAATTAAGGAATACAGACTTCAGCAGCATGAGGGGAAAGCAGAAGTTCTTGCCGGAATTCCGGAGGAAATGATTTCAGCTTTTCTTAATACATCCGATAGGGATTATGAAAAAATGGAGCAAAAGAAAAACTTCCGAAAAAAGGCTGAAATTGATCTGATCCGTCTGCTGTTGGGATCTCCCTATCTTGGCAAGGTGCAAATTTCCTATATCCGCACCATGGTAATGAAATCGGTAACCCAGTTTTCGGCATTTCGTCTTCCTGCCGTAATCATCATGGATGAATACAACGCTGCGGTTGTTATGTCGCTGGACGAAAGGGGGTACCGGGTCGAACAGATTGTCTTCAGCGATGATTCACGTCTTGATGCTGAAACCCGACTTGGCAGAATACAGGCTATTAACAACTTTACTGCCGAAATCAACCAGAGGAATAACCAGGTATTTGAAAACAGACTGAAGAAATATTTTGGAAAGTAGTTTTTTATAATTCCATATTGCAGGACATCTGAACAGCCTGTTGATGATTGATTCAGCCATGTTTTGCCGTCACATTAATATGCTCAGATCCTTTCTGGTTGTCATAAGGGCAAAAAAAAGCTGCCCCGTTCAGGAGGCAGCCTCAGAGTAGGAATAATTGGTTAGTTAGTCAGTAGTTTATTCTGGTTAGTGGGTTCAAAAATAAACCAATTTCGAAGATAGCAAAATGTTTTATAACAACCTGCTTCGGCTCAATCTTTTTAGCCGAGATTAGTCAATAGAAACACAAAAAATATTTAAACAACTTGTTTCTATTGACTTATCGAGGCAGTCCCCGACTGATAAAATCTGATTAGATTTTGTTAATCGATTCGTCAATTGAGTTTTTCAATTGACGAATTTGGGTTTAGTTCTTTCTGTTTTCTTCCTGCCTGATATCCTTTCCTGTAGCAAAGTCCCAGATGGTAAGGTAGGCCAGGCGAATAATTTCAGTTGTTTTTCTTATGTCGGCCTTTTCGGCATGATCATACGGGGTATGGTACTCATCATGCCATCCTGCCATGAAATAAATGATGGGAATATTCTTTTCGGCAAAAGGTGTATGGTCACTTCCGCCGCGCGGTTTTTCCGAAGGCCGGAAAGCAACATTAAGACCAATCTGCACATCTGTTACCTTTTCTGATGCAGTATTTTCAAGGGTCTTATAGGCCTTTGTGTAGCTCATTGTGCATTGGTTTCTGAGCGAATCATCCGGCGAATTCCGGGAAATCATGTCAAAATTCACGTAAAGTAAGGTTTTGTCAATAGGCCTGAAGGGATGTGAAACGTAATAATAAGATCCGAGAAGTCCTTTTTCTTCTCCTGTCCATGCGGCGAAAACTATGGAATACTTTGGCCGAATACCGGATGCGGCAAATGCTCTGGCCAGAGTCATTACGGCAACAGTGCCCGATGCATTGTCATCGGCTCCGTTAAATATGTATCCGTTCCAGGTTCCGAGATGGTCGTAATGGGCTCCGATTACAATGGTTCGTGTTGTGTCTTCTCCTTCCATCCAGCCGATTACATTCCGAGCCTTTACAATATGGCTGTTTACTGAAGTTTTGAGATGGGCAGTAAGCGAAGTAAGCTCGCGTGAGGCCGGTTTCATCGTTGCAGTAAGCTGATTCCTCAATACAAGCGGATCGATCCCTGCAGAAGAAAGAACATAATTCATGGCGCGCCGGGAAAGCATGATAACCGGCGGATCCGGGTCCAGTGTATCTCCGGGTATTTTCATGCGGTGTCTGTAAAACTCGTTCGGATCATCTTTCCCTTCGTAAAATCGGTTCTGAAATCTGAATGGGACGTTGGCTGCCCAGTTGTCTGAAAAATCATTCGTGAAGCTGATTTCCATAATCCCCCTTGCTCCCAGTTTTTTGGCTGTGGCATTTTTTGCGCGATTCAGCATGTATTCACCATACCGGTCGCGGGGATGAAATTTTTTCCATGCGGCTGAAGAAGTATCATGTGATCCCGGATATCCCGGCATTCGCAGGATTATGCAACCCCGTACGTTCACTCCTGAAAAGTCATTGTAACCCAGGGAGTCCATAGCCAGGCCATACCCGACAAAAACGATGGGAGCCGTAATGTCCGCGGGAAGATCACCGGTCTCTGCATCAAAATCCGTTTTCCAGGTCAATGGTATCAGCACTCCTTTCTTTTTATCGGAAAAGGAAAGTTCCTGAGTTGCACCAGGCTGATATTCAATAAGATTCATTTTCTGAAAGAATCCTCTTTCCCTTTGTTGGCCCATAGAAGAAGAATTGCGGCTATTCCGCAGAAGTTCGGTATAATCGCCTGCCGGCTTGATTCCATAAAGGCCAAACATGGAAGCAATATAATCGCCGGCCATATATTCGCCTTCCGTCCCTGTAGCCCGCCCCTGCATCCAGTCGGATGCAAGAAAAAATAACTGCTGTTTTACAGCTTCCTCAGTAATCGATTGAAATCCTTTCATCCGCAAATCTTCCTGCGGAAAGGCCTGCAATATAAACAAGCCTGAAATAAGGGCTATAAAAGAAAATTTTTTCACCGTATACAATTTTGATGATGTAGCAGGCAAACTTAAACGAAATCTTTTAGAAATGCTGCAGGTGGGGATGATTTTGTGTTTTTTCAGATAGTTCAGATACTTTTTAGTATTTTTATACCGGAATACTAAAAGCTTTGTGTCCAACAGATGGTGGTTTGTAAGATGTTGAATACCAGTAATAAATCAAAAAAACAACGAACAAAAAATTCGAACAGAAATTTGTGTAATTTTAGGAAGTATGAAATCGCTTATTTCATTACCGGTGAGGGTTTTCCGTTTTTATTATGATGGTTTCAGGGGAATGACAGTGGGCAAGAAACTCTGGATCATCATTCTGATCAAGCTCTTTATATTCTTTTTTGTTTTGAAATTGTTTTTTTTCCCTGATCTTCTGAAAAAGAACTTTCCGGATGACAGGGCGCGGAGCAATTTTGTGATTGAGCAATTAACCAAATAGACTGTTTATGATAGATAATCTTGATCTTTCGCTGGTTAGCTGGTCGCGTGGGCAGTTTGCCCTGACGGCTTTGTATCACTGGCTGTTTGTTCCACTTACGCTCGGATTGAGCTTTCTTCTGGCCATTATGGAAACCATTTATGTGCAGACGGGAAAGGAGGAGTGGAAGCGGCTTACAAAATTCTGGATGACCCTTTTCGGGATCAATTTTGCCATAGGGGTAGCTACCGGTATTATTCTTGAGTTTCAGTTTGGTACCAACTGGTCGAATTATTCCTGGTTTGTGGGTGATATATTCGGGGCCCCGCTGGCTATTGAGGGTATTATGGCCTTTTTCCTTGAGTCAACGTTTATTGCCATCATGTTTTTCGGGTGGAACAAGGTGAGCAAAAAGGTGCATCTGCTTTCAACCTGGCTGGTAGCTTTCGGGGCCAATATTTCGGCCCTGTGGATTCTGGTTGCCAATGCATGGATGCAGTATCCGGCCGGAATGCATTTTAATCCCGACACGGCCCGCAACGAGATGATCAGTTTCTGGGAAGTATTGTTTTCGCCTGTTGCCATAAACAAGTTTTTGCATACCATTTCTTCGGGGTTTATTGTGGGGTCGGTATTTGTTGTATCCATCAGTGCCTGGTTCCTTTTGAAAAGACGGGAAATCTGGATGGCCAAACGAAGCATCCTGATGGCGTCCGTTTTCGGATTACTTGCCTCAATCTATGTAATTTTAACCGGTGATGGCTCATCCCGTCTAATAGCCAGGTATCAGCCCATGAAATTTGCTGCCACGGAGGGACTGTACAAAGGGCAGCAGGGTGCGCCGCTTGCCCTCATTGCATTTTTTAATTCCGGGGCTGACAGTTCCGGACTGAAAGATGCAGGGACGACCATTGAAATTCCAAGGCTCCTTTCTTATATGACCTATTACCGGGGCGATGCCTTTGTCCCTGGAATTCATGATCTGATTCGTGGGAATGAAAAACAAAATATCCTTTCTGCCCAGGAAAAAATCAACCGGGGCCGGATAGCCCGCGAGACCCTCCGAGAATACAAGCTGGCAAAGGAAAATGGCGATACGGCAAAGGCAAATGTTCTTCGTACCCAGTTCGAAAGCCGGGAATTCCTTGATCAATATTTCCGGTATTTCGGGTATAGTTTTCTGAACAATGTCAATTCCATTATTCCCAATGTACCATTGACTTTTTACAGTTTCCGGATCATGGTCGGGCTTGGTTTTTACTTCTTCCTCCTGTTCATTTTTATTTTGCTGTTTTCGCTGAAAAATGTGATGGAGAAAAAGAAGCTGCTGTTGTGGATTGCCTTATTAACACTTCCCTTGCCTTATCTGGCATCGATGTTCGGATGGGTTGTGGCAGAACTCGGCCGTCAGCCCTGGGTCATCCAGGACTACCTGCCTACTGTTGCCGCTGTTTCGCATATCGATTCATCCACGGTTCAGATTACTTTCTGGATGTTTGCTGCAATATTTACCGCTTTGCTGATTGCCGAAGTCGGCATCATGGTGCGACAAATTAAAATAGGACCTAAAGACGGAGGAACAGACCATGCTAAATAATTATCTTTTTCTTCAGCATTACTGGTGGTTTCTTATTTCCACCCTGGGCAGCATTCTCGTATTTCTGCTCTTTGTACAGGGGGGGCAGACCCTCATTTATACGCTGGGAAAGACTGAACAGGAAAGGGCCGTTCTGGTAAATACCCTTGGGCGCAAGTGGGAGTTCACCTTCACTACCCTGGTTGTTTTCGGAGGGGCCTTTTTTGCCTCCTTCCCTTTGTTTTACTCGACAAGTTTTGGCGGTGCTTACTGGGTATGGATTGCCATTCTTTTCTGCTTTACGGTGCAGGCAGTTTCGTATGAGTACAGGTCCAAACCCAACAACTTCCTTGGGAAAAGAGTCTATGAGGTTTTTCTCTTTATTAACGGGCTGGTGGGTACTATCCTGCTGGGAACTGCTGTAAGCACTTTTTTTACCGGTTCTCTCTTCTCGGTGAACAAACTGAATATTACCGATCCGGGAAATCCGGTCATTTCCCAGTGGGAGACTCCCTGGCACGGACTGGAAGCCATCCTGAACGTTCAGAATGTTGTTCTGGGACTTACGGTGTTTTTCCTGGCCCGCACAATAGCCCTTATGTATTTCCTAAAAAATATAGGTGAAGAAAGCATACTTCTCCGCACCAGGCGACACCTGTGGTACAACGCTGTTCCATTCCTGGTTCTGTTCGTATTGTTCGTTGTTCTGTTGCTCACCAGGGAAGGTTTTGCCTATGATCCCGTGACCAAAACAGTTTTTATGGAACCCTTTAAATACCTGCACAATCTGTTGCAGATGCCGGTGGTGGGCCTGACATTCCTGCTGGGGGTTGTCCTTGTTCTGCTGGGAGCCTATCGGGCTTTAATCAAGGCATGCGAAAACAGCATCTGGTTTGCGGGCCCCGGGGTTATTCTCACCGTGCTGGCCCTTTTTCTGATTGCCGGATACAATCACACCGCTTTCTATCCATCGGTTTATGATCTCCAGAGTTCCCTCACCATTGAAAACAGTTCGTCGAGCTTATATACTCTCAAAACCATGACGTTTGTCTCGTTCCTTTTGCCGGCAGTGGCCGCTTATATGATCTATGCATGGCGTGCCATCAACAAAAAGAAGGTTGATACAGCCGAACTCAATGAAAATACTCATGTTTATTAAACCAGGACCGCAATGAAATACATTCCTGAAATTTTATGGTTGCTTAGCTGGCCGGCAATGATACTGGTCAGTTTCTGGCTTATTCAATTCGTGCTGAAGCAATTTGAAAAAAAGGAACAAGGCTCAGTGCCGGAAAAATAAGGTGTCAGCTTTCCGGAGGAAAAAGAACCGATAAAAGAATGTAAAGCAGCATGGCAATCATTCCTCCGGCTGCTCCAAGCGAGATAATAAGAGCCAGCCCGGAAACAAGAAGAAGATACCTTGTTTCATTTCCGCTTAGCCTGTAGTGTTTGAATTTCAGCGATATCATGCGCAGGTTCGATACCATCAGAAAACTGAGGGCCACAGATAGGAAAGCCAGAACCAGCGGATGATTCAGGAACGAATGGAAAGCATGTGCATCGGGTTTCAGAAGGAAAAGAAACAGAAAGACGACAAA
>JAAYUG010000104.1 GCA_012517825.1 Bacteroidales bacterium
AAGTTACTACCAAAGATTGCCGGGATCATTCGGGAGAAGGAACGAATCTTTTTTTCCCGGCTGAAAAAGACAGAGGCACTTTTACTCCTGTTCAAAACTCAGCTCAGTACAAAATTGGGAATACATGGAGGGTAAAAACTATAAAAAACGGCACTATTACAGTTGAATACCGCCTGAAGAGAGGAGATGAAGCTTTCCGGGAATCTCTGAATGTTGAACTTGCTTGCCGGGGCAATAAGAAAATCAGCAACGACTTTTTTTTCCCTGCCAAGACACTTCGTGTTGAAATTGTACCGGAAAAGACTTTTGCGGCTCCTGGTGAAAAAATCCGTGTATTTGTCAGACTCTATAAAATTGACGATAAAGGCATGAAGGAACCTGTAAAAGGCAGAACACTAAATTTACAAATATCTGGTATTGCGGATGGAAATATTCGCCCTTCATCGCAGGTAACAACAAATGAGAAGGGAGAAGGTATACTTGAATATACTGCGGGGCAGAACGACAAAAAAGTCCATATTGAAGCTTCCTACAAACCGGATGATTTTGAAACCACTTTCCGGGGTTCAGCTGATATTGGCAAAACCATCTATAAGGTCACTGTTGATCTTGATCTTGCCTCATCGTTTGTTCCCGACGGAAGCATGTCCATTGCAAAACTGCAATTGCATGCCGATTTTAAACGCGTTGTCATCGAACCGGGAACCAGGGAACCATTAACCTCAATGCGGGGTGATATTGATGCCGATGAGGGAGTGGGCAGGTTCCTGGCTTTTGAACTGAACGAAGTATGGACAGAAGGAGATAACATTGAAAAGCCTAAATTTATCAGAAGGCCGCCGGAATCCTTTGGAGCTACTCTGACCCTTGCTCTTGGCCCTGATGAATTGAATGAAATCCTTCAGCAAGAACAGAAAAACAGCTCATCGCCGCCCCAAAAGATGAAATTGTCTTTTTTCACTGATATGGATCTTCAGGAAATCGAATGGGGTTGCTCAACCGGCAGTGCGGCAGCAGGATTTTATGAATTTCAGGTGAAATTCGATGTACCATGGACTGATCTGCTGGCGGGGAAACCGGTAACGGTGAAGGTTCCCTACCAAACCGATGAACCCAATGAAAAAGGAACCTGGACCATTCAATTTAAACCCCTTGCCCGGTAACTCTCTATAATTTTTCGTCAGCAGGCAGGGGGATGGCAAAATAAACGCCCTCCTGTTCTGCCAGCCCTGGCTCCCCTTTTTTGCCCTGGCCGGCATGCATTGGAAATTCATTTACAGGAGAAATTTATTATTGAAAACAAGACCAGGCTCTTGATCGTGTTTTCCGTTTTTTTAATGCAGGCTGAGTGAAACGTATGCAGGATCCTGAGGGCAGTTTGCGGAAATACGTTTTCGCTTTTATCTTGAACCCAGAGAAATAAAGTTTGGAAAATTATGAGCATATGCTTATAATTGCAGAAAATTTTTTCCTGTGGCAAGGCGTAAAATGATTCGGCATATCTGCTGCAGACCGGAAGGGAATCTGTACAAACCTGCCGGCATATCTATGGGCAGGTTGGCGATGGAGCGGCTTACTCTTGATGAATTTGAAGCCATTCGCCTGGCTGATTATGAAGGATTGTATCACGAACAGGCAGCAAAAGAAATGGGTATCTCGCGGGCTACCTTCGGAAGAATTCTTGAAGAGGCCCGTAAAAAGCTTGCTTCAGCCATAGTTAACGGCCATGCCTTTCTCATAGAAGGAGGTCCGGTAACGTATCATGAACATGGACGCGGTTGTTGTAACAGGATCATCTTTGAAGAAAATGCTATACACAAACAAAAGGAGGATACAAAATGAAAAAAGTAGCTGTTCCCAGCAGGGGAAACATGGTAGATGAGCATTTCGGGCATTGCGAAGCTTTTACGGTTTATCACATCGACGACAGGAATAGCATAACCGGCAAGGAAACGGTTCAGTCTCCGCAAGGATGCGGTTGCCGGTCGAATATTGCTTCCGACCTGGCAGCCCGGGGTGTAACCGTTATGCTGGTAGGAGGTCTTGGACAAGGTGCCAGAAATGTTTTGAATCAGGCAGGTATTGAAGTGTACAGTGGTTTTTCCGGTCCGGCCGACGAAGCCGTGCAACGTTTTCTCAACGGATTTACGGGAGACCATTCTACCTGTGCCGAACATCAGCATCATCACCAACACGGCCATGGTTGCAAACATTAAGCCCGGATTGCGCATTAGGAGTGTAAGCGAACTGATGCGCAGTGCGCTGGTCTTGCGCGAAAGCATCCGGGCAAATCCCGCTGAAACGCAGTGAAAGCGGCCGATTAAGCCCGGATTGCGCAGCAGGAGTGTAAGCGAACTGCTGCGCAGTGCGCTGGTTTTGCGCGAAAGCATCCGGGCAAATCCCGCTGGAACGCAGTGAAAGCGGCCGATTAAGCCCGGATTGCGCAGCAGGAGTGTAAGCGAACTGCTGCGCAATGATTATCAACACAACAGCTGGTTGGCGCTAGCGCCAACCAGCTGTTGTGTTCACCAAGACCCAACCCATCACAAAGAGATCAGAATTTTTCCTGCCGACATATTATCAAGATACCGGGGGATTGCCTTCTGAACTTCTTCCAGAGGTACTTTTTCCCTGATGGTAATGTGATGTTCTCTGGCAAGAAAACGTCCTGCCTCCCTCACCATTTTAATCAGGCACAGCAGGTTCTGTTCTTCCAGATAATGCCCCAGAAAAAAACCGGTTACTGTTTTGTTGGCAGAAATCAATGTACGGGGATGTATTTCAAGTTTTTCTCCCGATAATGTGCCGTATATTATTGATTTTGAATTTTCTGGCATCAACGATAAAATAACGTCATGCATTTCCCCTCCCACCGGATCAAGAAAAAGAGTAGGAGAAAATGCAAGTATTGCTTCACGTAATATGCCATAATAGTCTGGATTATTTGTGTTTATAACAATCCCCCCGCTCAGGGTTTTCAGCCTTTTTTCCTGTTTTTCATTTCGTACCAGATTGATAACGGTTATCTTTTCCCGTTCCATAAGCTGAAGAACCATTTGTCCCAGCGCACTGCCTGCGGCCTGACTGATGATGGCACGATGCTTTCCGCGCACGGCTATGTTGCGGAAAGCAAGAGCTGTCATTGGATTGACAAAGAGCATCGAACCCTGTTCATCGGTAATTTTTTCCGGAAGAGGAAAACACCTCGATGCTTTGGTAACCATATATTCAGCCCATGTTCCACTGAAGGAATAAGTCGCATTGCAGGCCACCCTCTTCCCTTTCAGGAAGGCAGGCAAAATGCCCTTGCCTGCTCCTACAACAGTCCCCGATCCTTCAAGGCCCGGGACAAAGTGGATGATTTCTTCTTCCTGAACCGATTTCAGCCGGTTGATATCGGAGGGATTGATGGGGGCAAAGGCCATTTTTATCAGCACTTCCCCCTTTCCGGGTTCCGGCACCGCCACTTCGCGCACTTCCAATTCCCCTTCCTTGCTTTTGAGGAACAGGGATTTCATCTTTTTGGGCATTCTATTAGAATCCATAAAAGGTAATTCGTTTTTGTGATCTGTAAAAATTTATTAAATCATTCATTTCAAAGTATTTTCTTTTTCTTTCGATTTTAAATTACGACTTATAAGAAAAGTGCCTCACAATAAAGAAAAAAAATACAAAAAATTATCATACTAAAATCGGGCAATTTTTTGAACAGATATATTTTGCGAAACTGAAGTTATTCCTCCTGATGCAAAAGTAAATGAAAGCATGAAAAAAAAGAAAAACATACGGTAAAATAACTTTCCCGTTTCCTAACACCAGTTAAATAAACCGAATAACAGAAAAATATGCATAAACATCTCTATTTTATTAAGTTTATTAATAAATTTACGGCATGAAAAGAGGTTCCCGTTTTTTGTTACTCCTGTTATTTCTTTATTATCCGTTTCTTGATTTTTCACAACGATCAGCTACGGAGAATTTCTCCATTCATCAGCATGCTCAATCTGATACAAAGGCAAAAAATACCGATACATGCTTTTCTGATTATCTGCAAAATTTATTTAGTTTCGGAAATGCAAATTCCGGCAGGATAAATCGTATACCGGTCGCTATCAGAATGATAAAGCAATGGGAATCCTGCGTGTCGTATAAATTGTCCGGACTCTTTCTGTCTGAAAAATATTGCAAAGACTATATTCACCGATCAGGGCTTATATGTATTAATCTCGATATCCCGGTAATTATTTTTCCCTTTAACACCTTCTGGTGATTTTCTTTTTTCCTGCGTATCAGCTTTTGTTTTATTAATCTTCTGATTATCAACTACGCAGGAGTTGGCATTTTTATTCATATTTAAAATCCAAAATTGTAAAAAAATGAACGCATTGATTGTTATTATAATTTCTCTTATAGCCTTATCAATGATAGCATTCCTGATATTTCAGAGTGTACGGCGAAAAAAAAGGCTTATTAAAGAACTGTTAGATTTTGCAGCAGAAATTGGTTGTACAATAACTGTGTATGATATCTGGGGCGATACCAGGATCGGTGTTGACAGAGAAAAAAGATATCTTTTTTTTATCCGCAGATTTGACGATTCTTTTTTCAAGACAGCGATAGATATTAATAATGTTTCTGTTTGCAAAATGACCAATGTATCCCATGCAGTTGGGGATGGAAAGGAAAGGCAGTTGGTTATTGATAAAATTCTCCTGTCATTCATATTTAAAAGAGAAAAAACGGATACGAACCTTGAGTTTTATGATAGCGAAAAAGACGGGATGCAGATTACTGATGAACTCCAGCTGGCAGAAAAATGGGAAGGTATTGTAAATTCCCTCAAGCAGTAAGAGAAAGGTACACAGTACACACATTCGGATAGAAGCAATAACCGAGGAAAGATTGCCGAATGCTGCAATTTTCCTGATTCATTCCTTGAGGTACCGGAACTTTTCCAGGAAAGCTTTTTCCTGGAAAAGTTCCGGCATCTATTTGGAGCTTTTCCCTTTAAACTCCCATTTCACCCGGTCAAACATATGGCTGAACCGGAGGTTTCCGCTTAAGGTACTGCCATCAAAAACAAACTGATAGATTTCCCTGTGGGGGCTTTCGATATAACGGACAGTAACTTCCAGGGTTTTGTTATCGGGCCAGGTAAAAGCTCCTGCGATCCGGGCCGGAGGAAGCCCGGCAAAATGACCCAGGGCACCGAGAAGCAGATTCGGCCCGGGTTTTGAAGTTTCACCGTATTCCCAGTGCCCGTTGCCCAGCGGGAATTCATATTCCCTTCCGCCGGCCTTTACGCTGAAATAGCAAATTGTATCAGCAAAACGAAAAGCAACCTCTTCCAGGTTCCTCTCATTGGTTTCCAGCTGGTATCTGCGGCCTGACACGGCATTGGCCGTTTCGGGCAAAGCCTTCTTTTCCGGAACGGGAAGTGCAAGGGATGCCAGTTTTTCCCTGAGCCGCTTCAGGGCTGACGGGTTTTCCGGCAGTTTCTGAGGCTGAAACGCCGGCAGGAGGTATTTCCAGACGAGGTTTATTTCATCCTGCATATCGGGTGTTTCAGCAGTAATCGCCAGCACTGCATCCTGTTCCGGCATCATAATGATAAATTGCCCGTACGCTCCGTCGGCACGGAATGCATGATGTCGGCAACGCCAGAACTGATAACCGTACCCCTGAAGCCAGTCGCTCGAATCTTTTTGTGCCTGCGGAGTTTCGGGATACTGCATGATATGAGCCTTCGTTGCTTCCTCCACCCACCCGGCAGGAAGTATCTGTTTTCCGTTCCACTTCCCCTTCTGCAGGTAAAGCAGGCCGAACTTAGCCATGTCCTCTGTTTTGAGCCGGAGGCCCCAGCCTCCCGTGTTGTAGCCCATGGGATCGGTTTCCCAGTCTGCCCCTTCAATCCCCAGCGGTTCAAACAGACGAGGAGTAAGGTAAGCAAGAAGGGTTTGACCGGTTACTTTCTGCACAATAGCACCGGCCATATAGGTGGCCAGACTGTTGTACAGGAAACGGGTTCCCGGCTGAACCGCAATGGGTGTAGCCAGAAAAGCCTTCACCCAGTTGCTGTCTTTTCCAACGATGGCAGCGGTGGGCTCGGGATCCTGGCCAACACTCATGGTAAGGAGATTTTCTATAGTTAGCTCCTTCAGCCAGGGACTTACCGTATCAGGCACAAATTCAGGAAAAAAGGAAATAACCCTGTCAGAAAGGCTGATTCTCTTTTCATGAACCGCAAATCCGACCGCTGTTGAAGTAAAGCTCTTGCTGGTCGAATAAAGCGTATGTTTCAGATCAGGGCGATAGGGATTCCACCAGCCTTCTGCTATCACCTTTCCGTGTCGCAGGAGCACAAAGCTGTGCAGTTCATTCCGGCTGTTTTCGGCCGCATTGACAAACTGAAGAATGGCTTCCGACGAAATCCCTTCTTCTTCAGGCGTGCTTGCCGGCAATTCTTTCTTCGCAGGGGCACAGGAGTAAACCTGAAAAAGAATTCCGGCAAGAACCGGCAGGATAGCAAGTTTTCTCATAGGTTTCAATATTTTATGTCAGTTTTTCTAACGTTCCTCCGGAACAAAAAGTTTGACTATGGCATATACCGCCTAAAGGTATAAAAAAAGCGAATGGTACTTATTCTATATTTGCAATAACCAATCAACTGCAAAATGAAACATTTATCAGTATTTCTTCTTCAGGCATTATTGATTCCCTTTTTTGCCGTATGCGGGATAAGACCCGTGAACCTGACCTGTGAATATCTTACCGACCCGGCTGTGGTGGATGTTCTGCCGCCGCGGCTTTCGTGGGTGAATGAAGCTGATTCAGGGGAACGCGGGCAATTTCAGACGGCTTATCAGATACGGGTTGCCTCTTC
>JAAYUG010000105.1 GCA_012517825.1 Bacteroidales bacterium
TATCAGCTGATGGAGAATTTTATGGGTATCAGAAAGCAGATGCAGGTTTTGTTCGGCAAGGTACTCGTGCAGAAGTTCCGCAAGGTCGGATAAGATGGCCCATACGTAAAAATTCCGTGTAAGCGTTTGAATGGTATAAAGTTCCCTCAGGGTTTCGATGCTTTGTTCAAGCAGCTGCAGCATGCCGGCATCCATGGCCTGCCTGATCAGATCTTTCTTTTCCGAGGTTTTTGAAAACCATTTTGTTTCGTCAGTGCGGGCAGATAGGAGAGTATCGGAGGGTTCCGCTATCGTTCCTGCGGCCAGTCGTTCAAAGTAGGCCATTACCGACCGTGATTTTCCGGCGAAATCATTCACGTTCAGACCAAACCGGCCGGCAATCTCACATGCCCGTTTGCCTGTTGCGATCAGGTTTTCTTTCAGCTTTTTTTCTTTTCCAAACAGCAAGCCCTGCCATTGTTCGCGCTGTTCGTCAGAAAAGCTCTGCTGTGCCGGCGCCAGCGCTCCGGGATACGATTCCCGGAGGATCTCTTTGCCCAGCAGGCTGACTTCATTGTGTACATTCCAGGAGCTTCCCTGCCGGATGCGGTCGAGCGTATAATTCACCAGCCAGTCCTGCAGAAAGGGATGTTCGTTCAGGTGAAAAAACAACTGATCGATGGTTTCTTCCAGAACCATTTTATCATCGAGGATAAGCTCCCTGTAGAAAGGTATTCCTGCCTCCCGTGCAAAGCTTTTAAGGATCCGCTGAAAAAAACTGTCGATGGTGGTTACGGTAAAACGGCTGAAATTATGGAGCAGGATGCGGAGAATGCGCGATGCTTTTTCTTTCATCTCACCGGGTGGCACTATGCCATCGTCAATCAGTCGCCGGGCAAGGCTTGTGCTCTCTCCGGCGGCCATCTGGCGAAGTTCTTCGAGAATCCGGTTCCTCATCTCTTCCGTGGCCTTGTTGGTAAAGGTTACTGCCAGAACGTGCCGGTAATCATCCGGCCTTGAAAAAAGAATCCGGAGGTATTCGTAAGTGAGTTGCCAGGTTTTTCCTGAACCGGCCGAGGCTTTGTAAATGATAATTTCTGACATGACGTTTGCTGGATGAATGGATAAAATTAAACGAATTCCCTTCAACATGCTCCTGACTTTTTTCCACAATCTTTATGTATTTTTACCCGATGGCCTGTGATCAGCCTTTTTTCTGTGTTCAGTCAGCAAAAAAACGCTGTGCAATGAGGATGGGAATTTTGATGATTTGCCTTGTGTTTCCGGCATTCCGGACTGTTTCCGTTCTGGCAGGGACTGTAAGGCCTGATTCCCTTTCTTCTGCGCACAGAAGAATGGTTCCGCCTCCCGATACGGTCTTTCTGGTTCCCGATTCATTGAGGAAACAAAAAGCCGATTTGTTTTTTCAAAAACTCGAGGAGAAAGCCGCCCGGCTATACTGGGCTAAAGTCATCCACAACATTGTGGTGATTCCCTCCAACCGGAAGCCTTTGCGTGATACCCTGCAGACGGAGCAGGGCATTCTTGCCTACCAGGAATATGAAGGAAGAATTGTGCGGAACATTCAGTTCAAAAAGCTTGAAATCTTTGGCCCGACGGTTACGGATACTTCTGCTGTACCGCAAAACTGGATTGAACGCGGAATAAACCGCATGCACTTTTATACTTCCGACCGGGTTCTGATGAATCACATGCTGATACAGCCAGGAGCCGAAGTGAAAGCCGATGTGATTGCCGATAATGAGCGGTTACTGCGTGAAATTCCGTCGGTTGAAGATGCGCGTATTTACCTCAGGCCGGTTGGAACCGACAGCGTGGATGTTTTCGTGGTAACCAAAGATGTACTTGCTAAAGCTTTTTCGCTTGAATTGAGTGATGCACAGAAAGGAAAACTGCGGGTGTGGGACCAGAATTTTCTGGGCACCGGATACGAGCTGGATCACATTCTGTGCTGGGATCCGGACCATGCGCCTGTGGTAGGATATGAAGGACTGCTGAGAGTGAAAAATATTATGGGATCCTTTGCTGATGCCCGGCTGAACTATGTGACCGGTTATCGCGAGAACCTCTGGAACCTGAATATAAGCCGCGATTTTTATACGTCCGGTGTACGGTATGCCGGAGGTATGGAATGGACGCAGGGAAGCATTCTGCAAACAGCGTGGATTCATGACTCCCTTGTCTGGCCGGTTCCCATTGGGCGCAAAACCTATTCAATGTGGGCAGGCAGGGCTTTCCCCGTGCAAACCCAGAACTGGTTCACACGAAACAGGAACAACATCGTCCTTGCAGGAAGCCTCAGCAGGGATGCATTCTATGAGCGTCCCGATGAGGTGGCTCCCAATGTGCTCTATCCATACCAGAACAAAACGCTTCTGATGGGTTCCCTTTCCTTTTCAGCCCAGGATTTTTACCGGACCAACCTGGTGTACAGCTTCGGCCGGACAGAAGATATTCCTTTTGGTTCCCTGCTCAATATTCTGGGCGGAGTGGAATGGAATGAGTATTATACCCGGCTCTATTCAGGTTTTTCCTTTTCAAAAGGTTATTATGTGGGCCGCCTGGCTTATGTATATACAAAACTGGAACTGGGCGGCTTTCTGCATCAGGGCCAGCTCGAGCAGGGCATATTCCGTTACGATATCAACGCCTTTACCAACCTGATCGTTTTTAACTGCTTTTATTTCAGGCATTTCTTCAAACTGAACTACACCCTTGGCATCAACCGGTTTGATGATGAATTCCTTTACATCAGGGAACCCGAAGGCCTGACGGGTTTCGACAACCGCCTCGTCCGGGGTAAGAAACGGCTGATGCTGAAAGGAGAATCGGTTTTGTTTACCCCCTGGTACGTGCTGGGTTTTCGTCCTGCTTTCTATGGTTTCCTCGATGCCGGATGGATTGGGGACGAAGCACAGTTCGTTCTGTATGATCCCTTTTATGCAGGAACCGGTTTCGGCATCCGCATCCGAAATGAACGCCTGGTTTTCGACACGTTTCAGGCAGGAATGATCTTCTATCCGGAAAAACTTCCCGGAATGAATTCTGCTATGTTTGTTTTCGGAACCATGGCCCGTCTGAGGTTTCCTAACTTTTTTGTCCGCAAGCCGGACATTATATCATTTCAGTAAGAAATTACCTTTTTTATGTATCTTTGTCATCTTTTACTAATACTATGTTTAACCTTAAAACGATGTAAAATATGGCAGTTTTAGTAGGAAAAAAGGCTCCTAAATTCAAGGCGCCGGCTGTTATCAACGGCAATGAAATTGTACAGGATTTTTCCCTTGATCAGTACCTTGGGAAGAAATACGTGGTTTTCTTCTTTTATCCGGCTGATTTCACTTTTGTATGTCCCACTGAAATTCTTGCTTTTCAGGAGAAGATCAGGGAATTTGAAGTTAGGAATACAGTGGTTGTAGGGTGTTCGACCGATTCGGAATTTTCGCACTGGAAATGGCTGCAGACCGACGTGAAAGACGGAGGTATAAAGGGAGTAAAGTTCCCGCTGGTAGCCGATTTAGCGAAGACCATTGCAGAGAATTACGATGTTCTGGCCGGAACCTATGATTACAATGAAGAAGGAGAAGCTGTTTTTCATGGCACTCCGCAGGCCTACCGGGGGCTTTTCCTTATTGACAGGGAAGGTATTGTGCGGCACCAGGTGGTCAATGACATGCCTCTGGGAAGGAGTGTGGAAGAAACCCTTCGGATGGTGGATGCGTTGCAGTATTTCGAAGAGCATGGGGAAGTATGCCCGGCCGACTGGCATAAAGGACAAAAGGCTCTGAAGGCAACACAGGAAGGCATTAAGGAGTTTCTGGCCAACAAAATGAACTGAGTATTTCCCGAAAAAAAAAAGCCGGAAGAAGTTCCGGCTTTTTAATTATAAGCGAAAAAAGGGGCTGTACACTTAGCTTACATTCCTCTTCAATAAATCGCGGATTTCAGCCAGGAGAACTTCTTCTTTTGAGGGAGCAGGAGGAGCAGGAGATGGTGCTGTATCCTGCTTCCTGTTAAGCCGGTTCATGGCCTTTATAACCATAAAAATGGCTACAGCTACGATCAGAAAATCAAAGGTAACCTGAAGAAAATTACCGTAATTCATGGTAACGGCCGGGTTAGCCCCTTCAGCCGCTTTCAGGGTGATTCTCAGATCGGTAAAGTTAACCCCGCCGATCAGCAAACCCAGAGGAGGCATGATCACATCGCTTACCAGCGAACTGACAATTTTACCAAAAGCCGCTCCGATAATGATACCTACGGCCATGTCAACAACATTCCCTTTCAGGGCAAAGGCTTTAAATTCATCAACAAGTTTCATGGGATATGGATTTTAAGGTAATTGGTTACTATATTACAAAAAAAAACATTCGTTCCTGTACCCGCGGATAAAAAAAGTACTGGCCTTCATCTTGCGCCTGTTGTATGGTTTTATTTGTTGCGGTTTTGTTTCCCGGCCCGAAACTAATGATTCTTTTTTACGCTTCGTTTGTAAAGAGGTAAGGATGCAGACCGGGCGATAGCTTCGGCTGTCAGTTCCCCTTCTCTCGTGAAAGGCCATACAAAAAGCGCCTTCAGGGGATGATCTTTTCTGATTTCCGAAATTGCCTCCATCACGAGGTTCCTTACAATCCCTTTCCTTCTGTATTCTTCCAGTACCAGAGCGGAACAAAGGTAGAGTGCGTCATATTCAGCGTTTTCCGGAGTCAGGTTGAACAGCTCCTTTTCCGATATTTCTTCTTTCAGAAACCTGTGCATCAGCCGGAGTGTGGTTGGAATCAGAAGAACCCATGCCACCGGACCGTTTTCGTCGCTGTATTCCGAAATGGTGCGGGGATGAATTTTCCGCAGACGCGCCATGATTTCTTCGTTCACATTCAGCTGGCTGGGATCGTTCCGCACGGCAAATGTTGCATCAGCAAGCCTGATCAATCTTTCAAAATTTGATGCAGTCATTGTTTTTGTTTTTATAAGAGCCGTTCATTTTTTTAGCGGCAGGCGTTCGTTCTGTTCAGGGAAAACTCTTGATCCCTTGAGAACAACGGGTATCTGCAGGGGTCCGTCGTGCGGGCGTATCATGACCAGCTGGCTTGCAATTCCTTTTTCTGTTTCCGTAAAAACTTCTGCTGTGGTGGCAACGTCGGCATAGCCCTTAACGTTCAGCGTAAGGGTAAGGTTTTCTCCGGAAAAGGAATAGCTGTCGAGTGAGCTGGTTGAATAGGCTCTCACGATTCTCAGGGCGCTGTCGGAGGTTAGCGGGATGACATTCCATGGGTTGATGGCCTTACGGATGCCGGCCATAATCATTTCCCAGTTTTCGGGCCGGATCCGGTATATATAGTCAGTTTCGTGGGTAAACAGCACGGCCGGTGCTTTTGCGTCCAGTGCGCGCCTGAGCTGTCGTACGGCCCGTTCAACCGTGGCTTCCACGTTATTGTCGGGCGCCCATTCATATCCGGCATCGTCACGTATTTCCGTGAAGCAGTTAAACAGTTTGCAGCCATTGATGGTGACAAAATCGGCATAATAAACAGGGCGGTTTCCCCTGAGGGCCGGATTGCTGGTGCAGGTTCCGGGAGGTTCATGTTTCCGGAACGGCCCGCATACCAGCCATGGCACCGAATCGGCATACGGCAGATTGACGGGATGCCCCAGGGCAAGGTATTCGATGCCCCAGCGTTCGCTGATGAAAGGAAAGTTGTTTTCAGCCATTTCGTAAAAATGGGCTATCAGGTACTTCGACATGGGCAGTGGCTGGTTCTTCTTCCACCACTGGTCAGCAGCTTCCAGTCCGGCGATGGCTTCTTCCTCGCTCCATGGTTTACCCCTGTGGTGGTCGAAGTAAATGAATTCATCATACCAGGTAGCTCTTAAACGGAAGGCTGTCGTGTCGTACCAGAAAGGGTAATCGTCGGCATTGCCTGTTTTCAGGTATCCATCCGCACGTTGATTGCTCCGGTTGGGCCTGCCGAAAGCATGGGGAGCAGCCGTAGCATCGCCGGAGAGGAGGTAGGATCGAAGTTCATTCACGGCGGCAGGAGTAAGGTTGTAAATAAACAATCCCAGCCATGGTTTAAAACCGTATTTTGCCGAAACGCCGACCCAGTAAAGAGGAGTCTGATGCCAGATTTCGCCCCTGCCGGCCACATCATCAACACGCATGGTCACCAGCGGGGGAAGGCAGTGCATTACAAAAGGCTTCCGGGCTGCCCAAACGATGGAACGCCAGAAAAGATCGTCCATACCGCCCAGGGGACCGGAAACGTAAGTGCTCATCCAGTCTGCTGTGCTCCACCAGACGCGCCGCGATGCACCTTTTTCATCAATCTGCAGGACGGGAACTCCTCCGGCTTCCAGCAAAACTTCACCCTGACGGGAATTTTTACGGGGAAGTTTCATTTTTCCCGTAAAGGCAAATGTTCCGGGCACAGTATGCTGTTGCGTAATATAATGCTGTTGTACAAAGCGGACTTCCGCCGCCGAATCTCCACGATTCCCATGAACCGGACTCTCAAATGCCATTAATCCAGTTTCATTCAGCATCAGTTCTTTTTCAAATTTTTTCCAGTGTTTCTGCCGTTTGAAAATATTTGAATGACCCAGAATAACGAGGGCTGTAGCAGAGCTTACCGATGGTTTTTCACGGTCTGCGTCGATGGTCCGGAACGGCACACCCAGATGTTCGAGCCACGGAATGATGCAGGTGGTCACCTGCTTTGCGTCAGGCGAAGTTCCCCGGAAGAGCACCAGCACATTGCTCTCCTGCGCTTTTACCGGATACGGGAGGAAAAGCAGTAAAATCGCAAGCCGAAAAAAGTTTTTTTTCATATCTGTGGTTTGGCATACTCAAAGATATGTATTTTTGGAGCTTATGGTATATGTTCTTCCAATGATGCATGCGTTTATTCAGCGGATTGCTTTATTTGCCTGCTGTTTCTGGCCGGCCCTGGTTTTATGTGCTCAGGATCATCCTGTGAATCGCGGACAGTATATTGTTCATGTATCCCCGTTGCAGGAAGAAATGCATATCGATGGAATTCTTGATGAGCCGGCATGGGAGAAGGCAGAACCTGCCTCCCGCTTCCATCGGGTTTTACCGACGGATACCGGTTATGCGGCCGCCCAGACAGAAGTCAGGCTACTGGCCGATGAGAATTTTCTGTACATAGGCGTCATCTGCTTCGATCCTCTGCCGGGCCCGAGGCCGGTTGAATCCCTGCGTCGTGATTTTGCTTTCGGCAACAACGACAATTTTATTGCTTTCATCGATCCATACAATGATCAGACCAACGGGTTTGCCTTTGGGGTTTCGGCCGCAGGTGCCCAATGGGATGGTATTCAGGCAAACGGCGGGTTTGTATCGCTTGAATGGGACACCAAGTGGAAATCGGCTGTTAAAAACTATACCGACCGCTGGACAGCTGAGATGGCCATTCCATTCCGAAGCATCCGTTACATCAAGGGGGATACCGTATGGGGCATTAATTTCAGCCGGCTCGATCTGAAAACCAACGAAAAGTCAACATGGGCTCCTGTGCCCAGGCAGTTTCAGACAGCCAACCTTGCCTATACGGGTACCCTGGTATGGCCTGCAAGCCTTCCTGCCCCGGGAATCAGGTTCTCGCTGATTCCGTACGCACTGGTTAAAGCTTCATCTGACAGGGAAGCCGGAAAACCAACGTCTTACAGTGTGCAGGCCGGGGCTGATGCCAAGCTGATGCTCTCAACTTCGCTGAACCTTGATATTACGATAAATCCCGACTTCTCGCAGGTGGAAGTGGATCAACAGCGAACCAACCTCGACCGGTTTGAACTGTTTTTCCCCGAAAAGCGGCAGTTCTTTCTCGAAAACAGCGACATTTTCGCCAGCCTGGGCGAAGAAAAGGTTCGTCCTTTCTTTTCCCGTCGCATTGGCCTTGAAAATCCGATTGCCGGAGGAATGCGCCTCAGCGGAAAGCTTTCGGAAAACTGGAGGCTTGGCCTTATGGATATTCAGACTGTGGCCAGGGATGAGTTTGCCGGAGCCAATTTCGGCGTGGCGGTGCTGCAGCGCAAACTGTTCAGCCGGTCCAATATTACCGCGTTTGTTATCAACCGGGAAGTAACTGACAGGCCAACTGATTCGTCGTTTACAGGCAATTCATTTAACCGGGTTGGCGGCCTGGAATACAATCTTGCCAGTGCCGACCACCGATGGACTGGTAAGGCGTACTATCATCACTCCCTCTATTCCGGAGCCAACTCTGAAAGCGGAGCTGCTTCGGCAAGCCTTACCTTCGAAAACCAGTTTGTCAAAGCTACTCTGGCCCAAACCTGGGTTGGCAGGGATTATCTTGCCGAAGTCGGCTATGTACAGCGCACAGGATACTATCTGCTCAACCCTTCCCTGCAGTATAAGTTCTTTCCTCCGGGTGGACGTGTGGCTAACCATGGTTTCATCCTTGCACCGGTTGTATACTTTACTCCTTCCTTTTCCGTTTCTGACAGAAACCTGCAGGCAAAGTACTTTGTGGAAATGATGAACAAACAGTTGTTTTATCTGCAGGTGAATGATATGTATATCCGTCTTCAGGCACCGTTTGATCCTACCCACACCGGCGGCGACAGCCTGGCAACGGGCTCTTCCTATCACTGGAATGAGGTGTCAGCCGGATATTCCTCCGATTTGCGCAAACCCCTCAATGCGGTTTTATCGGTTCTTTACGGAGGGTTCTACAACGGTTCCCGGTTCTCGGTCGAAGGACAGCTGAATTTCCGCATTCAGCCCTATGCCAGGCTGGCTATGACCGGCGCATTCAACAGTATCGTCCTCCCGGCGCCCTATAACAGCGCCAATCTCCTTCTCCTTGGTCCGAAAGTGGATATTACGTTTACCGACAAGCTTTTTCTTACAACCTTTTTACAGTATAATAATCAGATTGATAACCTGAACCTGAATATTCGTTTCCAGTACCGTTTTGCTCCGGTGAGCGATTTTTATCTTGTATATACCGACAACACCTGGCCTGAAAACTTCAGAAACAAAAGCAGGGGCGTGGTGGCAAAACTGTCGTACTGGTTTAACTGAACTCCTGAATCAGGGCACATTTTTCCCGGGTCTGGTAAACAAGCTGTCTTCCAGCCAGGCAATTTCTTTCATAAGGGAATCTCTTTCCTTCTGGTCGGCAGAACCTTTCACCATCTGCTGAATAGATGATCAAACCTGATGCGGACCGGACCGATTCCTTCCGCGTACCTGCTTATGCTTTTTCCTGCCAAAAGTTTATTTTTACTCCTGCAAAAATCATCAATCCCCTGCGAAATGCGCCTGGCAGTATTCATCTTCCTGACAGTGGTTTATCCCTTCCAGCTTCTCAGGCCGGAATCACACAGGGAACACATGAATTACCGCGATTCGGTTGATGTGATCCGGTATTCCGTTCATCTTACCTTCCGGAATTTGCAGGATCAAAAACTGGAAGGCTTTACCGTCATTCACTGTATCTATCCCGGAGGCAATCAGGGGACGTTTGCCTTTGACCTGGCCGGACTGAAAGTGGATTCAGTGGCATCTCCGGTGCTGAAAAATGTGCAGTTCTTCCGGGAAGGAGAGACCATCCGCGGTACCTTTGCAGGGAAGCTGACTCCGGCCGATACGGTTACGTTGATCATTTACTACCAGGGAACGCCTTTAAGGGACAAGCGCTGGGGCGGTTTTTTCTTTGCCGGTGATGAAGCCTTCAATTACGGAATTGGCATGGATGCTGTACCTCCCAACTTCGGGCGGGTGTGGTTCCCTTGCATTGATAATTTTACCGACCGGGCAACCTATACCTTCCATGTAACTGTTCCGTCAGGATACACGGCAGTTTGTAACGGAACCTTGTGCGGAATCAAAGAATCCGAACCCGGCTATACGACATGGGTGTGGGAAATGAAGCAGCCCATTCCTACGTACCTTGCTTCGGTAGCTGTGGGCCGCTACATCAGGCTGGAAGGTTCTTACCAGGGTCTTCAGCGCAGCATACCCTGGCAAATTTATTGCCTTCCCGAAGACAGTTTAAAAACAGCCAGGTCGTTTCAAAACCTTACCCGATGGATGCAGATTTTTGAAACCCGCTTTACCCCCTATGCCTGGGACAGAATTGGCTATGTGATTGTCCCCTTTAACCACGGAGCCATGGAACATGCTACCAACATTACTCTGGCCCGTAATACAGTGGACGGCACCACTCAGTTCGAAACCCTCTATGCACACGAATTATCCCATCACTGGTTCGGCAATCTGGTAACCTGTGCCTCCGAAGCCGACATGTGGCTCAACGAAGGCTGGGCCAGCTATTGCGAGGCCATTGTAACAGAAGGCCTGTACGGGAAGCAGGCATTTCGCGATTATGTCCGCAAAAACCAGCTGGAGGTGCTTGTGGCTACCCACGTTGCTGACGGAGGGTATTTTCCCGTCTATGGCATACCTCATTCCCTAACCTACGGAAGCACAGTTTATGACAAAGGTTCCCTTGTGGTGCATAACCTGAGGGGATATCTGGGTGACAGTCTGTTCTTTGATGCGGTAAAAAAATACCTGACCCGGTATGCCTTCCGGAATTGTTCGGTGCATGAATTTGAGCAATTTCTTTCCAGGGAAACCCGGACGGATCTGAAATCTTTCTTTCAGTTCTGGGTGTATGGAAAAGGATTCAATGACCTGGAAATAGACTCTCTGCGCACCAGCTGGCAGGATGGCCGCTGGAGGGTGAGCGTTCTGATAAATCAAAGGTTGCGGGGCACATACATTCCCCAGGAATCGGTCAAAACAGAAATCGGGGTGCTTGACAGCCTCTGGAAAATGCATGTTTATCAGGTAAAATGGACGGGTAATCCCGGCCTGCTGTCACTTGACCTTCCGTTTCGCCCGCTGAGCATAATACTCGATCCGGATGAAAAGACCGCCGATGCCTCTGTTGAAGAAACGAAAATCATTGAAGGAGGCGGGGATCACTTTTTCAGGGCTTCTTACTTTTCGGCCTTTAACCATATGTCACCCGATTCTGCCTGGGTGCGTGCAGAACAGCATTTTCTTCCTCCTTCGGGCCGCATCCAGAAACAGCGGAATATCAGGCTTTCTTCAGAACGATACTGGCGGATCAGCGTGGTATGTTCTCCTTATCAGAACCTTACCGGCAGGTTCTTTTTTACCAGGAGCATCAGTGAAATGCCTGAAGGAACCACCACCGATGCCCTGGTTTTGCTGTACCGAAAAGACCGAAGGGATAGCTGGCAGGTTCTTCCGGCCCAGCTCAACGGAAATGAACAGGAAGGATTTCTTGAAACAACGCCCCTGCGAAATGGTTATTACTGCATAGGGGTAAAACGATAGGAAATATTGTTGAGAGGTTCCTGAAATTCGGGCACGCGGCTTCAGAGGCCAAGAAGATCCATTAATCCGTTAATGAAAGTGAGTGGGTGAGCAGGATTTCCGGGTACGTACAGGTCGATCCGGTGGCTTTCAGGGAAGCTCCTGTCAACGGCAGGGCTGTCAGCAAAAATGCCTCCGCTGATAGCATCGGTACCCACCAGAATGATCATCTTCGGATCAGGCACAGCATCATAGGTCATCTGAAGGGCTGTTGCCATGTTTTTGCTCACAGGCCCTGTAATTACAATTCCGTCTGCATGACGGGGTGAAGCAACGAATTCAATTCCATACCTGCCCATATCAAAATTCACATTGCCGGCTGCATTCAGTTCCATCTCGCCCGAATTGTCGCCTCCGGCAGAAACCTGTCTCAATTTAAGTGATCCATGGAACAGGTTTCTGATTTCCGGTCGGATTTCGTGCTCCGCCAGTCTTACCGGCTGATCGGCCCCGGGCCGGATGATTAAATCTTCCCTGCGGTTGGCGGCAATGCGGTAATCGTTGGTAAACCGGATTTTGTCGGGCAGGGCTAAGGCACATTCATTGCAGAAAACGCACCGGCCAAGATCAATGCAACCTTTCGCCGGATCAATGGCTCCCGTAGGGCAAATTGCTGCTGCCTGACGCTTTTCTTCGTCTGTTATATCGTTTGCAATAACGGGGCGGCCCCTGAACCTTTCAGCCACTTTCTGGGTTCTCAGGTCTTTTACATATTGGATCCCGTGACTTTTCAGAATCTTGATTTCTTTCAGCATGGCGCTTTCTTTTCAAAAGGTTTATAAATCATGCCCGCAGTAGGAAAGATTATAGCTTTTATTGCACAGGGGGAAGTCGGATATTTCCTGGTTTCGTACTGCAAGGGCAAGTGCCATCCAGTTGTGGAAAGAGGCATCCTTGATTTTGTAATGCTGAAGCTTTCCCTCTGCATTCGTCACGGCGGTATGACAGATTTCGCCTCTCCATCCTTCGGTCAGGGAAATAGCAAACGTCGAAGGCCGAAGCTTGCTGTGGTAGGAAGGCATGGGAACATCAGCCTTGTTTTCTTTCCATCTGGCCACGAGGTTTTGGATTAACCTGATGGATTCATCCACTTCCTTTTTGCGCTGGAGAGCACGTGCCAGAACATCACCGGAAGTCTGAACAACCGGTTGCACCGGGAAATTTCTGTAAAACTGAAACGGATGGGATATTCTGACGTCCCTGAATAAGCCTGAGGAACGGGCTGCCATCCCGACAAGGCCCAGTTTCAGTGCCTGTTCCCTGGTAACAATACCGATATCCTCAAAACGTGCCAGAAGGCTGGGAAGAGTAAAGATCCGATCAGCCATTTCGGCATACCGCCTTCCGGTGTCGTCCAGCAATTTCAGAATACTTTCGGCAACTTCTTCTGTAAGGGGAAAGTTTGATCCACCCGGTCGTATCAGGCTTTTCCCGAACCGGTTGCCGCACCAAAACTGTGTGGTATTTATAACAGTTGTTCTCAGGGCTTCACACACCACCTGCCCCAGCTGATAGGCAACATCACCGCACAAGGCTGCCGTATCGCCGATATGGACTGCCATTCGTTCCAGTTCAAGAGCGATGCAGCGTTCTATGTGCAGTGTTTCATTTTCCGGCGTTTCGCTCAGAGCCTCCGTGAGCTGGGCATGGGCAAGTGCGTGCCCTATGGCTGTATCGCCGGCAATGTTTTCTGAAAGAATGCAGCGCTGAAGGGCAGACTCTTTTGCCAGCATAAGCTGTTCCACTCCCCGGTGCTGGTAACCAAGCTGAATTTCCAGATGCAATACCTTTTCTCCATTGCAGATGAAGCGGAAATGACCCGGTTCTATGACGCCGGCATGCACCGGCCCAACTCCTACCTCGTGCAATTCTTCGCTTTCAATGGAATAAAACGGGTAATTCTCCATAACAGAGTTCTGATCGTGCCTGTTATACGGAAATCGTACCGGTTTAAACCAGGGATGCCCTTCAAACCGTACCCCGTAATTTTCATGAATTTCCCGCTCAAATCCATGAAGCTGATAGGCTCCGGAAGCCAGCGACTGCAATACCGCACCTTTCCTTTCCGAGACGTGCGCGGCAAGGAGAATGCTGTTACGGGTATCATCGGCAATAGCAATGTAAAACTGCAAATTTTCCCCTGAGGGAACAGCAAAATACGCAAGACAGTGTTTTGACTCGTCGGCAAGCAGATTGCTGACCAGATCATAAAATTCGTGATAGGGCAATACCGGTATATCATCGGAATTGCATATGGCCGGATTGGCTTTGATATCAAGATACTTCCTGCTCATTCTTTTTCAGTTTGGAAGCATAAAGAAACTCTGGTTGATTATTTCGGCAAGAAAAGGCGGCTGGACAAAACACAAAGCAATAACCACCGCAAAAAGTATGAACTGGGTGATGGTCTCTGCCGGGTTCACCTTTCCCGGAGGCAGGGGCGTGGCATATTCCTTTGGTTCCGAATAGGCAATATGCAGGATTCTGGTACTCATTGCGTAAATAATGAAACTGATCAGCACCATGACAATAACAGCCAGGATCCATCTGCCCTGAAAGATCATGCCTTTGAAAATAAAGAATTCGGCCAGAAACATGCCGGAGGGAGGAAAAGCCAGAATCAGAATCATTCCGGTAATCAGTACCAGGGCTCCGGCAGGGTAAGCATTCATGTATTTTCCGGTTTCATCGAGTTTGAAGGTGTGAAGAACGCGGTGCAGTTGACCCATCTGAAAGAAAAGCCCTGATTTCACAAACGAATGGAGAACTATCAGGAGAAATGCACCATAATATGCCTGGCCGCCAATGCCAAGTGCAATGGCAACCAGTCCCATGTTTTCCAGACTCGAATAGGCCAGCATGCGCTTTACATGCTTCGCCTTGAGCATATAGCCTGCCGCAATCAGAAGAGACAATACTCCCGAAAGGATCAGGGCATTGTTCATAAACCCCAGCACAGGTGAACTGGCAAAAAGAGTGTATACCCTGAAAATAGCTATAAATCCAACGTTCATGAGGGTTGTGGAAATGAGTGCACTGATGGGGGGAGGGGCAACGGAATGGGCATCAATTGTTACGGTGTGCATGGGGAAAAGCCCCATTTTTGTGCTGAAACCTACCAGCACAAACAGAAAGGCAATTTTAAGGTACAGGGGATTTACTGTGTTTATCATTCCTGCAAGGTCTTCAAATGACAGGCTGGCAGCATCTTCACGACCATAAATAAACCCGAGAAACAGAATTCCGAGGTAGGCAAGTGCAATCCCTGTGGAACAGATGAAAACATATTTCCAGGTTGCTTCGAGGGCTATTTCTGTCCTGTCATGGTAAATGAGGGCTGCTACGGCCAGCGTAGTGGCTTCCACAAAAATCCACAGAACCGTCATATTGTTGGCAAGGTATGCTCCTGTTATGAAGGCTGCCAGGGCAATGAGTGATGAATGGTAAATGCTGTATTTCCGTGCATCATCCCCGGCAACATATATGAATCCGTGGTAAACCACCGGAAGAAGCAGAAATGCCAGAACGGACATCAGCAATACACCGGAATGATTGAACGTGAAATATGTGAGCTCGGTATTCCCGATATTTTTCCATGCATAAACAGTAACGGCAATATGTGCAGCGGAAAAAAGGAGCATGATCATCCGGATTATGGCCTTGTTCCGGATCAGCAAGGTCAGGATAGCCAGAATAACCGACAAAGCAAAGAATGCGAAAAGTCCCATATTCAGTCTTTTAATCTGGTAAGTTCATTGGTATGTGCCTTCAGCCTCAGCCCGAAGAAGCCAAGGATCAGAACGCCGACAAAAATATCGAGCAGTATTCCCACATTGATCAGCATTGGCATTTTGCTGCCCATGGCTAAGGAGAAAAAGAACACCGCGTTTTCGATAATCATGAAACCAATCAGATGGGAAACAATCAGGCGGTGGGTAACAATCAGTATCAGTCCTGTGAACAGCGCAAAGAGAGCAATGGTCATATAAATCGTACTTACGTAATTGTTCATCATGGATGCGGCCAGAACAACGCTTATCAGAAGGGACGCAATCGAAAAAAGCAAGGTGTAAAAGGCCGGCATGGCCAGACGGTGCACTTTGGTTACACCCGAAGCATCAACAATCTTCGACAGCAGGAAGGGCATAATAAACGCTTTGAAAAGCAGGGTTTCTGAAATGATAAACAAGAGATTGCCGAGATTGATATCGCTGAGTTCAAACAGCGCAATGCCGCACAATAACAACCCCTGAAGCCCGATCAGCCGGATATAGGTTATGATTCTCTCTGTCGAAGCAAAGTATACCAGAGTTAATGCAAACGCAACAATCAGGTAATTGATCATGTCAGTTAATTTAAGAATCGTTCACCAAGCAGCAGGATAACAATAAATGCAATCCAGGCAACTCCTGATATGGTTAAAATGTACTTTGGATTCTTATTCATTTTATTTCTTGCCCTGAATGATTCAATAAGGCCGACAGCCAGGGCGAGCAGAACCTGAATAGCAACGAAACTGACGAGCTGAACAGGGAATGGCCAGGCAGGGGGTATGGTCAGGTTAAAAATGAGAAGCCCGTAGAGGGCAAATTTAATATAGGTGCCCAGGTGTATGAGAGCTTTGTCAAAACCGCTGTTGTCCAGAATCATCACTTCGTGAATCATGGTGAGTTCCAGATGGGTTTTGGGATCATCTACCGGCAACCGGCAGGTCTCGACCATCGCTGTCTGCAGGAAAACAAAAATCCCAAGCAATCCGAAGATCAACATGAAGTTGTTTTCTGACAGATAGAAATTGGAAAAAATGTCAGTAAATGAAGTAAATCCGGTTGCCATAGCAAAGGATGCCATCAGAATGAAGAAAGCCGGTTCCAGCAGCATGGAGAAAAAGGCTTCGCGGTTGGCTCCCATTCCTTCAAAACTGCTTCCGGTATCAAGGGCGGCAATGATGGAGAAAAATCGTCCAAGTGCGATGAGATACGAGAAGAAAATAAAATCGCCCTCAAAGGAAATGAGGGCTCCGTATTTTCCAAAGGGAATGAACAAGGCGGCACATAAAACCGTAGCCAGGTTTATGGCCGGAGCGATCTGGAAAATACTGCCCGAGGTAGTGCTGAAAACACTCCCCTTTTTCAGGAGTACGCTGATGTCTTTGTAGGGCTGAAACATACCGGGACCTTTCCTGCCTGATGCAATGCTTTTGGTGCGAAGAATGATCCCCGGGATAATCAGGGCTGCCAGAAAAACAGCTATAATACCTGCACTGTTCATAATAGTTTTAAATAGGTCAGAATCAGAACAAGAAGCATGAAAAGAAAGGCATACAGAATGTAATGCTGTATCTTTCCTGTCTGCATGGCGGCTATGCGTTTCAGTACGGAAAGACCCCAGTTGGCAGGTTTGTCCGTAAGATATTCCTTGATAATGTCTTCACTATGCGATACAAAGGTTCGTTTATCCGGAAAAATTTCATCTTCCCTGATCTCGGCCATGATCTTTCTGGTATGAAGAAGAGGCTTTGCCAGGTGATTGTAATTATATACGTAGGAAGTAGCCGTGTATTGATGCCGGGGAGTAACAGCGGTATACCCGCACCCCCAGGTAGGTTGGCAGGCAACAGGACGGTTTTTGAGATGCTGCCGCCTGTATAGCAAAAGGAGCACAACCAAACCAATAAAAATTCCTCCGGCAAGGTTGATTCCTGTCAGGTTATTCAGAACCGGAGCCGCCAGGTCGGCTGCTTCCGGAAGAAATGTTGCCTGCTGAACAATCGAAAAAACAGGTCGGGCAAACCATGCCGATAAAAGCCCGATGGAAATGATGAACAGCACCGGGATGAACTGCGGCAGAATGGTGGAAAACGCGGCTTCTTTTGCCTCAGCAGCTTTTTGGGTTCTGGCTTCTCCCAGGAAAACAATCCCAAATGCTTTGGTGAAACAGAAGATAGCCAGCCCTCCGATCAGCGACAGAGCGACAATGGTGGATATAAGTATGATAGCCTGGTACATGGATGATGCGGGAAGGCTTTTGAACATTCCGATGTAGATAAGATATTCCGAAATGAAACCGTTAAAGGGAGGTAATCCGCAGATAGCCAGTGATCCGATAAGAAAAAACAGGGCGCTCCAGGGCATTTTTTTCAGCAGTCCCCCCATTTGCTCTACGTTCCGGGTATGGGTAGCCTGATATACTGCTCCTGCACTGAAGAAAAGCAGCGATTTGAAGAGCGAATGGTTCAAAACATGCAATAACCCCCCACCGAATCCGGTAATAATGAGAAACGGATTGTGGACAGCCAGTCCGATTACACCCAGCCCGGTTCCGATACCGATAATACCTATGTTTTCAATACTGTGATAGGCGAGCAGCCTCTTAATGTCGTGCTGCATGATGGCCATCATTACGCCCAGAATACCTGAGAGTATCGAAACAATAAGTATTGTAAGGCCGATGGAAAGAAAATCATTCTGCAGTTGAAAAACTACCCGCAGGATCCCATAAATACCCATTTTTATCATAACACCCGACATAACCCCCGAAACGTGCGATGGCGCTGCCGGATGTGCGTCAGGTAACCAGGTATGCAGGAAAAGAAAGCCGGCTTTTATGCCAAAACCAATAAAGAATAAAAGAAACAGACCAAAATTCGGATGGGTCGAAAAATATGCCGGCAATGAATCAAAGCCTGTGATTCCCGTTTCCCTTCCTGCAATGAGAAATGCTATCAGCAGAAAGAACATGCCGATATGCATCTGCACCAGATACCGTATCCCTGTTTTCAGCGTAGCCTTGTCCTCCGCATCGAATATCACAAGAACAAAGGAAGAAACAGCCATTATCTCCCACGCAATAAGAAAAGCCAGGCCGTCCCTCAGCATGACCACCATCAGCATGGAATAATGCAGAAACAGGTACGAAAAGTAATGGATGGAGAGCTGAATATCGCTTTTGGAGTTCAGGTATGGCTTCAGATATCCGTATGCATACAAAATACCTGTTACTACGGTAAGGTTGATCACGAAAATGAAAAAAGCGGAAAGCCTGTCAATAGTAAAAATCAATCCGCTGTCAGCACCGAAGGGATAGATCTTTATTTCCTGAATCTGATCCAGACTGCTGAACAAATCAAAACTCCAGCAGGATGTTAAAAAAACGCCTGCCAGCACCAGTACCAGGGTCAGGTAGTATTTCCATTTTTTGGTTACCAGAAATATACCCGTCATAAGACCGAACAGGCAAATCGCGAAAATTGCTTGAGGAATCATTGGATGAACTTAACTGGGCTGCAAAAGTAAAAAAAAATCAGATGATCACTTTAGACCACATGGCTCATGAGAATTTCGCAATGTGCCACTAAGGCCGCTTCCCCTTCGTTCCAGCGGGGTTTGTCCGTATGCCTCCGCAACTATCCAGCCCACTGCGCATTGGTTCGCTTGCTCTTCTAATGTGCAATCCGGACGTAAAAAACTGATAAATGTAACTCCTGTCCTTACTGATGTTTAGAGGTATCTTATGTCCATGAATTGATCTTTCAATGCCAGCCCATTCAGCAGGAAATGAACCGAATGCAATTCAAAATAAATCATGGGAGCTTACCACAGAAAAAACTTCAGCAAGAGGTACTCTGACATAAATATTTTTACTATTTTGTCCTTCAAATCAGGCGAGTATGAATATCCGGAAATTTCATCGGGCATGTATCATGCCTCTTTTATCTCTTTTGCTAATATTTTCCTGTTCAAGGGAGCAGGAGATTATTATGAGCGTGAAAGGGAAAATACCTTCCGATAGTATGGGCATTACCCTGGCACATGAACACATTCTGGTCGATTTCATAGGTGCCGATAGCACCGGGTATCATCGGTGGAACCGCCAGGAGGTTCTCTCAAAAGTACTGCCCTACCTGCTCGAAATAAAAAATATGGGGGTAAAAACCCTGGTGGAATGCACTCCTGCCTATCTGGGCAGGGATCCGTTGTTACTCAGAATGCTGTCAGAACAATCCGGCATAGCGATTCTCACCAATACAGGATATTACGGAGCCATTGGCAAGAAAGCGCTTCCTCCTCATACCTGGACAGAACCGGCAGAGCAACTGGCCGGCAGGTGGATTGATGAATGGAAAAACGGGATCGAGAATACTGGTATCAGGCCGGGTTTTATTAAAATTGCCGTGCAAAGCGATAGCCTGCTCGATTCAATCCATGAAAAAATCGTTCGGGCGGCTGCGCTTACCCACCTGAAAACCGGTCTGACCATCAATGCCCATACCGAATCAGCTGCTGCGGCCCGGGCTGAATTGAAAATTCTCCAAAACGAAGGAGTTTCCCCCCGTGCATTTATCTGGACGCATGCCCAGATTGCCCAGCTTTCTGATCATATCGACCTGGCCCGGCAGGGAGTCTGGGTTTCTTATGATAATGTAACAACCGACAGTGCGGAATTGAAAAAATATGTTTACCTGCTTTCCGAAATGAAAGCCCATGGCCTCCTTGACCGGGTGATCCTTTCGCATGATGCCGGATGGTATGACGTGGTCAATCCGGCAGGAGTGACTTTCCGACCTTATACGGCCATTTTCACACACCTGATTCCTGCACTGAAAAGCCATGGATTTACTGACCGGGAAATTTCCCTGCTCCTGATGGACAACCCGCGGAAGGCATATACAGTAAGGGTACGGAAAAAGTAAAGCAATTGCTTTGGGCAGATAAAGCTTAATTCCAATGACTATTGATGTAACGACAAACCAGACAATTGAAAAAAAATATTTGCAGATGAATCAGGTTTAACGAGAGCATAGCGAGAGGTATTGAATTCCAATATCCATGGTGACCGCTCTGTTAAATGAGGGATGCGTTCGCACAATGCCGGCAATATAATGGATTGCGGCCAGCAAATCCTTATTCAAACGGATGCTCCCTGCTGAAATCAGGGCGATAGTGCCCGTGGCTTCCGGGATCCTGCACCCACCCGTTCCTGAAACCAAGCCGGTACATTTCCTCTTTTACGCTTTCGTATTCCTCCTCGTACAGCGTTCTTTTCAATGATGCCGGACCCCTGGTCAATGGCGTCGGATAATACTGTGACATCAGGGAAATATATACACCGGTGGAAATATTTTCTGCAATAAACCGCAGTACTTTTTTGCTTTCTTCAATGAACCCGGGAATGACAAGGTGGCGAATGATCAAACCCCGCCTGGCAGTTCCATCTTCCGAGAAATGCAAACGGTTGCCGCGCTGACGGTACATTTCGGTGATTGCCGAAGCGGCATAAAACGGATAATCCTCTGCATCCGAAAGTTCTCCTGCAACGGCAGGAGTAATGTATTTGAAATCAGGCAGGTAGATGTCCACCAGGGAGTCGAGCATGCGAATGGTCTCCGGTTTTTCGTACGCATTGGTATTCCATACAATGACAGGCCGGTACCCGCGGGCATGCAATTCATGGATCACAGAAACTGCCTGGGGAGCAACATGCGAGGGTGAGACAAAGCCCACGGAATGATAGCCCGCATCAAGTTTTTCCGCAATGGAATCTGCCACTTCTTTCAAAGACCAGTCCCTTATCCCTGAATTTGTTCCGTAACCGCAAACCGCTTCGAAACCGGGTTTGCCATAAAAACTGATTTCGTAATTCTGGCAAAACACACAGCGCAGGTTACAGCCGGCAAAAAACAGGTTGATGATACCCCTTTCTCCGCTTATAACCGGTTCCTCTCCGCGATGAATGCAAATTGATGCAACAGGGATGCCGGCTCCTGTGCGGCAATATCCCGACGGCTTCTCAAGCCGGTTGGCATGGCAATTGCGCGGACACAATGTGCAGTCAGCAAGATCAGTATGTATTCCCTCACGGGTCGCCTGTTTGTGGTCTTTTCCCTGCTCCATCGGTTACTCTAATCCGAAAACTTTTCTGATGAAGGAAATCTTGCGTTCCTGAAATTCTGAAGGCAATCCATGACCGCTTTCGGGATAGGCAATGTATTCCTTCGGTACGTTCAGCTGATTATATGCTGCAAAATTAATATGCGGGGGACAGATATTGTCCATGAGGCCGACAGCCATTAAGACAGGACATCTGACCCAGGGCGCCAGATTTTTGATATCAATATAGCTCAGCGTTTCGAACACCTTGTCCCAGCCCATTTCGGGGTGCTGTCTGACGTAGGCCTCGAATTCGTTGGCAGGCCAGGTAGCACAGCGGAAATAATCCCTGAAATCAGATAAAAAAGGAACCTGTGGAACGGCAACCTTAATGCGCTGGTTGTCGAGGGCTGCTGTAGCGAAGGTTAAAGCCCCTCCCTGGCTTCCTCCTTCAACAGCAATGCGTGCAGTGTCCACCTCCGGCCTGGAACAGAGAAAATCCACTGCCCGAATGCAATCCATGTAAGCACCCCGGTAAATATAATTTTCCTTGTCATGCAACTGAAAGAGGAGATACCCCGGAAATCCCGGATTGACATTGTCTTTGCTGTTACCGTGTCCGCGGATATTGAGGGCAAAGGAAACCATGTCATCCCCCTGGTAAGCCCACTGGGGAATCATATAGGAACTGTATCCCTGAACGTGCAGAATTGCAGGATATTTCCCTGGTCTAACCGGACGACCGTACCATCCTCTGATCAGCACATTCCCCAGAGAACGCATTTCAACCAGGAACCATTCCCGCTTGGGAGTGCAAAGGGAATCGAGCCGGATCATGCGGAACTGAGGTTCAACCGCCGCCAGTTCCTTCCTTGCACGGCGCCAGTATTCGTCGAAGTCCGGCCTGCGGTCAACAGGAGAAACGATGTTTTCCGGATTTATTCCGAAATTAAATCCCTCCTGCTTATTGGCAACAGAACTCACCAGGCTTACTTCCGCGCTGTAAAATCCGGGCGCAAGATCTCCGGCTGCTATACTGATGGTCCGCTTTTGTTTGCCCGGCAGGCTTACTTTCTCGCTGGCCGAAAATACCGGTTCGCCAAAATCGGTTTTTACCTTTATGTTGACGATACCATCTATTTTCCGGCCCGAAGTGTTGGAAACAGCAAGAGGAATGGTAAATGGCCCTTTTCCTGTAACGATTCTGTCCTGGCGGCTGAAAGCAGGGGAAATAACGAGAAAATCTTCAACCCCCGCAGGCTTCAGCTCAACATTTTTTGTGTACATGCCTCCTTCCCCTCCGCCGTCATAAACGCGCACAGCAATCACATTGAAAGCATTCCACCGGATTTTTTCCGGAGGAATGATGCATTTTCTTTCCTTGTCATATGCCGAAACATAGGCGGGAGGGAGATCCCCTGAGGTTGCCACAAGTTCCCCGTTCCAGTAGGTATAATCGGCATCATCAATTCTTCCGAGAGTTAAGACCAGGCCCCCTCCGCCGATAACCTGTTTTTTTAAGGAAGAAGGAATAAAAACTGATTTCCGGTACCAGGCAAAGCCGTCGTATCCTCCATAACCCTGCCGCTCCCATGGAATTCCGGCTGTAATTTCCTTCCAGTGACTATCATTGTATGCTGCATCAGCCCATTGCAGACTATCTCCTGTTTGGAATTTCCATTCGGGCGTCAACAGGTTCTGGGAATTGCATTGCAGAAACACTGCTGTAAAAATCAGCAGGAAAATGTATGTTTTTCTCATATCAGATTTTATTAAGGTATCATTTTGTATCAAGGATCAGCGGCAATCCGTCCTTTCCTGCGCCGATCACAATAACCTTGGTATTGGGTGAATTGGCCAGTTTTTCCGTAGCCTCAATACCTTTCCAGCGCAGAAGTTGTTCGCTGATTCCTTTGGAGACAATATTCTGGAAGTCGGAAATTCCCTGTGCCTCAATCCTCTTTCGGTCGGCTTCCTGCCGCTCCTTGGCCAGAACAAACTGCATGCGCTGGCTTTCTTGCTCTGCACGAAGTTTTTCTTCAATGGCGGCTCTCAGTCCTTCCGGCAGTGCAATTCGCCTGAGGGGAGAAGCTTCGATGACAATTCCGCGCGGTCCGACAATCTTTTGCAGGTCCGTCATAATGATCTGCGCCAGCATCTCACGTTCCGATGTATAAAGGGCCTTTGCTTCGTACCCGGCGGTTACACCCCGCGAAACAGAGCGGAATTGAGGTTCAAGAATGATGTCTACATAGTTTTCTCCGACAGTCTTATATACTTCTCCGGCTTTTTCCGGATCGAGATGGAACAAGACACTTACTTCCAGTTGCACTGTTAATCCTTCTTTGGAAGGAACGTCCATTATCTCTTTGATTTCCTGGGTTTTAACAGAGAATTTGATGACACGGGCCAGCGGATTAACCATGTTGATACCGGCTTTGAGGGTTTTGTCAGATACCTGGCCAAAAAAATCGATTACCCCTACATGACCGGCAGGAATTACGGTAAAGCACTGGCTGATGGCCAGAACGGCCAGTATCAGAGCCAGTACTCCGCTGATCTGCGAGGTGTTTCTGAACAGGGGATTATGTTCTCCGTGAACCTTTTTTCGGGCTCTGTACCAGATGAAAAAGGCCACAAGTAAAATGACGGTGGTAAGGGTAAACAGCATAGAGCCTCCTTGGTTAAATGAAGAAGATTTCGGTGATAAAGATAAGGAGTTTATAGAGAATTGATTTTATTTTGAATAATTTAACATTTTATTCAAAAAAAATGTTATAATTTTGATACGAAATCAAAAAATGATAATATGCTGGCTGAAGCAAGAGAAGTTCCTTCTGATATTCGCGGACAGATCATTGAAGCGGCAAGGGAAGTGTTCAGGCAATACGGTTTCCGTAAAGCCACCATGGATGAAATTGCCGCTCGCGTTGGAAAACAGAAAGGAGCCATCTATTATTACTTCCCCGGAAAAGAAGAACTCTTCAAAGCAATTCTTGAAAAGGAAGCAGACCTTTTCCGGCAGGAACTGGTAAAAGCCTACTCCTCTTTCCGTAAGGCTTCCGATAAGCTCAGGGCCTATGTTAAAGCCCGCATGCTGAAAATCAGGCAACTGGCCAATTATTATGAGGCCATAAAAAACGATTACCTTTCCCACCTGAGTTTTATCAATGATGTGAGATCCCGGTTTGAAAGCGACGAAACGGCACTTATACAGTCCTTCATTTACGAGGGTATTGTTAACGGAGAATTCGAGACCAAAGAACCTTATCTGGCCGCAGTAGCAATAGTTATTGCCATGAAAGGGCTTGAAGTCCCTCTTCTGATCGATGCCGGAGGACCTATGGAAGAACTGGAAAACAGAATTGACAATTTGTTGAATATTCTGTTTTACGGTATTATGAAGCATGCATGAAAGAGATCAAAATGTACGAAAATACCTGTAACGAAAGTTGTATTGATCAGTAAATTTTTTTGAAAGCAATTTGACTATTATAATAAAAAGGTCAAATAGTTAATTATGAAATTCCTGGAAAAATACCCCGATTTTCTGCTGAAATTCAGATGGCTCATATTTTCCCTTATCATTCTTATTACCGTTGCTTTTGCTTTATTTATCCCCCGGCTCCGGGTAAACCCCGATGTGATGAGCTACTTGCCCGATAACGACCCTGAAGCGGTTTTCTTTGACGAAGTAGGCATGGCATTCGGTGGAAATCAGACCGGAGTCGTTGCGCTGAAGGCTGAGAATATTTTTACAACGGAAAATCTTTCTCTTATCTCTGCCATCACCGATTCAATAAAAAACATTCCCGGAGTGGGAACCGTGGTCAGTTTGTCCAATATCATCGATATTCGGGAAGAAGATTCCATGCTGGTTGTAACCCGCCTGATTGACCCCGATAACCTTCCTTCGGATTCTGAAAGTCTTCTTAAATTCCGGGATTATGTGCTCTCCAAAAACATGTACCGCAATTTTCTTGTTTCGGAAGATGCTACCATGAGCAACATTGTGGTTAAAATAAGGGAAGGTTTCGATATACCGCTCGATACCACTCTTACCGGCCGAAAACTGCATCAGTATCTTTCCCAAAAATACCCCGGTTCCATATACAGGTTCATCGAGAGGGGCGATACCGTGCATGTTAAGGTTGATCAGGGCAGGGTAGCCGAAAATATCCGCACGGCTGTTAAAACTTCTTTCCCGGGCTGTCAGATATACTTTGGCGGCCTGCCATTTATGGTGAATGACATAGGGAAAATCATTATGCATGACATCCTGTTCCTTGGACCTATCACATTGCTCGTTATTCTCATTGTCCTTTTTCTTGGGTTCCGCACTATCCGGGGCGTACTGATACCGGTTATCACTGTGGCGGTAGCTGTTATCTGGACTCTGGGGCTTATGGGAGCGCTGGGTTTCGACATAACCCTGGTAAGCAATGTTACCCCTGTTATCCTTCTGGCCGTTGGAAGCGCCTATTCCATTCACGTTTGCAGCCGCATCCAGCTGGCGATGAAAACGGAACAGAATATGGCTTCTGCTGTCAGGAAAGTATTGCCCTATATTGTTGCACCGGTTTTTCTGGCTGCTTTTACCACAGCCATTGGATTCCTTTCATTCATCTATGGTTCCTACCTTGTTATGATCCGCGACTTCGGAATTTTGACATCCTGCGGGGTAGGGTTCAGTTTTTTGCTGGCGGTATTTCTTGCTCCGGTCATTGAACTTATGTTTCCCGGCCAATCAGGCGCTGATGTCCAGGTACCTGATAAGACCAGTTCTTTTGCGAGCAGGATGGCCGTATCGCTATACCGCCTCTCCAGCCGCCATCCCTGGGGAACAATGTTTTTCTGGGGAGTTATTTCTTTGGTAATGGTTTCCGGTGCCTTTTCCATCGAAAGGCGAGTCGACCTGATTGATTATTTCAGAAAGGATCACCCTTCCCGTAAAGCCGAAGAAGAGATAGACCGTCATTTCAGGGGGACCATCCCTGTTTTTGTTGAGGTAACAGGGAATATCCTTTCTCCCGAGGGACTTTCGGTTCTTAAAAAGGTTTCTGACTTTTTTGAGGCATACCCGATTACGGTCCACCCACAGTCAGTTGCACAGCTTTTTGAAGAGATGAACAATCTGATGGGCGAGGGATTGAGAATCCCTTCGGACCAGTCGAAAATTGACAATTTGTGGTTTCTGTTGCAGGGACAGGAGGTGATTGACCAGTTGCTTACACTTGACCAGACAAAAGCTCTGGTTCAGGCAGTGGTAACCACATCCAACAGCATCAAAATGAACCAGCTGGTCGATTCCCTGAACCGTTTCATCCCTGCCATTGGAACATCCGGCTTTACGGTCCGGCAGACCGGTTTCCCGTCGGTTTACAAAAAACTCGATGAAAGTATTGTGCGAAGCCAGTTTCAGAGTATGACCATTGCAATCCTGCTGGTTCTTTTGCTTCTCAGCTTTATGTTGCGGTCATTTTTCAGGGGACTGATTGGAATTGTTCCCATAGTTTGCACACTGGCGGTTCTCTTTGGTTTTCTTGGCTGGAGCGGAATTCCTCTCGATGTGGCTACCGTACTGGTTGCCAGCGTTTCCATTGGGATCGGAATAGATTACTCTATCCACGTAATCAGCCAGTTCCGGCATAATCTGGCGCTGGGTATGGAAGTGGAAGAAGCCCTGAAGGAGACATTCCGTCTTGCCGGACGTTCGGTGATAATCAACTTCCTCTCTGTAGCTGCCGGCTTTCTGGTGCTTACATTTTCAGACCTTGTCCCTCTGCAGCGTTTCGGCGTGTCGGTGGCTCTTACCATGCTCAGCTCCGGGTTCGCTTCCCTTACTCTTTTACCTGCCCTTCTTCTTATTACAAAAAATATCTGGAATCAGCATACACTTAAACAATAAATGCCATGAAAACACGAGCAATTTGCCTGGTTTTCCTCCTTCTGTTTACCGGAGGGCTGAAGGCGCAAAATGCAGGCGACATCCTGAAAAAAATGGATGAAGTGCTTTATGCCTGCAAGGATCAGACGGTAAAAATAAAAATGGTGATAACTGACCGCACCGGAAAGGAATCGGTTCGTGAAGCCGAAACAATTCAAAAGGGAAATTCAATGCGCCTTTTCCGGTTTACGGCCCCGGCTTCGCAGGCAGGTATCGCCTTTCTTTCCCTTCCGGGGGAAGTAATGTACCTTTACCTTCCTGCCTATGGCAAAGAGCGACGTATTGCCTCGCATATCAAAAACCAGAATTTTGCCGGAACAGATTTCAGTTATGAGGACATGGAATCAAAATTGTATGCCGAAAGGTATGATGCTGTTTCCGCAAAACCAGAAGGCGATTCCTACATTCTGGAACTGAAACCCAAACCGGAAAACAAAACCGGATATCCGAAACTTGTGGTGACAGTAAGAAAGGATAATTATTACCCGGCACACGTCACCTACTTTGATAAAACAGGAAAACCAATAAAAGAGCTCGTCAATTCGCGCATTGACAAAAAAGGGAATTACTGGGTTGCTACCGATTTTGAAATGAAAGACCTCATTAAAGGAACCCGTTCGCGGATGATCATTACCGACATTGTTTTTGACCGGAATCTTCCGGATGAGGAATTTACTGTTCGCAATCTGATTCGATAGAA
>JAAYUG010000106.1 GCA_012517825.1 Bacteroidales bacterium
TCGGCTCATTACAAAGCTTTTTGCCCGAAAAAAAATAAAAGAGTACAAGAAAAATGAATTTTTCCTTTATCTTTAGACTGGTGTTCTGAAACATGTCGGAGCTGATTAGTTACCTGCACCATAACCGGATCGGGCCTAAAGGACCCGTAATACTAATATTTTGAAACAAGTGATCCATGAGTGAAAAGATCTTAAATGCCCTGATGCAGCTTTTTGCGATCATTTCAAGACCCGAAAGCAAACTCAGTGACAGGAGAACTGTGGTTGAGTCTTTTCTGATCAGGCAACTGAACAGGGAACTCGCACCGAAATACCTTAAGGTATTTGACGACTATTATAGTGAGCATCAGGAAAAGCAGAAAGAAAAAGACAAAATTACCCGCAGAATATCATCTATTTCTGTACGTGTTCTCAAAATATGTACAGATGTTAATGAAGAACTTACCCAACAGCAAAAAGTAATTGTTCTGTTTCAGTTGCTGGAATTTGTCAAATCCGATGGAAATGAAGTCTCGCACCAGGAGATGGAATTCATCAACACCGTGGCCAGCATATTCAATTTCCCTGCAGATGAATATGAAGATATTAAACAATTTGTTCTGACCAATTTTGAACATTTTCCCGAAAGTGAACATGTTCTGCTGATTGATAACAGGAAGGACTTTCAGCATCCTGCAGTAAAGCACAGTCTGGTGGAAGGAATGGAGGGTCAGATTCGCATACTTTATTTGCCCTCATCTAACATTTATCTTTTGAGGTATGTGGGAGAAAAGGAAATATACCTCAACGGACAATTGTTGCAGCACGACAAGGTCCACGTTTTTACCACCGGATCTTCTATACGAAATCCTCAGATTAAGCCCATTTACTACAGTGATGTGGTCAGCAGTTTCCACAGGGATCTGATGAAAGAAAAGATTGTCTTTGAGGCAGACAGGATAGAGTATCATTTCAGCGGGGGAAAGATTGGACTGCACGAAATGAGTTTTTCGGAAGAATCAGGAAGGCTCGTCGGAATTATGGGGGCCAGCGGGGCCGGTAAGTCAACCCTGTTGAACGTTCTGAATGGCACAGCATCTCCCACATCCGGTTCGGTGAGAATCAACGGCTATGATATCCATAAGGAAAAAGAGAAACTAAAAGGGCTGATCGGCTATGTGTCGCAGGACGACCTGCTGATTGAGGAACTGACGGTATTTCAGAACCTTTACTATAATGCCAAACTATGTTTTGACAACTACACCGAAAAGGAGTTGGTTGAAACAGTTAACAGAACACTTGAAAATCTTGGGCTTTATGAGATAAAAGACATTCAGGTAGGTTCACCCCTGAATAAGAAAATCAGCGGAGGCCAGCGAAAACGATTGAACATCGCCCTCGAACTGATCCGGGAGCCATCCGTATTGTTTCTGGATGAACCCACTTCGGGCCTGTCGTCACGCGATTCAGTGAACATCATGGACCTCCTCAAGGAGTTGTCATTGAAAGGAAAACTGGTTTTCGTGGTGATTCATCAGCCAAGTTCAGAAATCTTCAAAATGTTCGACCGGCTTCTTATCCTTGACACAGGAGGTTATCTGATTTACAACGGCGATCCTATTGATTCCATCATCTATTTCAAGGAAAGGGTGCATCATGCCAACTGGAATGAAAGTGAATGCCATGCCTGCGGAAATGTTAACCCGGAGCAAATATTCAATATTGTTGAACTGGCGGTACTGGATGAATATGGAAAACAGACCCGCACCCGGAAAATTTCTCCTCAGGAATGGTATTCCTATTACAAGGAATACTCCAGCGAGACCAATCAAAAAAAGCAAGCCGGAAACACCCTTCCAAAGATTTCGTTCAAAACTCCCAACCGGTTCAGGCAATTTCTGATTTTCGCCAAACGGGACATCCTCTCCAAACTGGCCAATACGCAATACCTTGTGATCAACTTCCTGGAAGCACCTGTTCTGGCGTTAATTATGGCTTACATTATCAAGTACTACAACGTTAATGTAACCAATCAATACGGATATACTCTGTTCGGGAACAGTAACCTTCCCGTTTACCTGTTCATGTCGGTGATTGTCGCCATCTTTGTCGGACTCACCGTAAGTGCCGAGGAGATTATCAAAGACAGGAAAATTCTCAAGCGGGAAGCTTTCCTCGATCTGAGCTGGTCGAGTTATCTTCTTTCAAAAGTCGGAGTACAGTTTGGCCTTTCAGCCATCCAGGCATTGACCTTCGTGCTTGTCGGAAACAGCATCATGGAGATCAAAGGAATGTACTGGCAATACTGGCTGGTGCTGTTCAGCATCTGGACCTCGTCCAATATGATGGGACTAATGATTTCTGACAGTTTTAAAACAGTAGTAACCATTTATATTCTGATTCCGTTCCTGGTAATCCCGCAGATTATTTTGAGCGGAGTGCTTGTAAAATATGAAAAACTCAATCCGGCCATCTCCTCCCCGACCAGCATTCCTTTCTACGGAGAACTTATGACAGCCAGATGGGGTTATGAAGCACTTGCCGTCTATCAGTTCAAGGAAAATAAGTATGACCGGCAGTTCTATCAGTGGAACAAGATCATGAGCATGGCCGATTTCAGGAAGAACTACTGGATCAACCATTTAAACAGAAAGCTGGATGAAATTGAATCGAATATTGATCATCCTGAATCAAAACAAAAGGTTGAAAATGATCTTCAGCTTCTTCGCAATGAAATAGGAAAGGAAAATCAGCGGAACAGGCAGGTTGCTTTTGCCTTCATCGACAGTCTGGTTCCCGGGCATGTCACACCCCGCATCATGGAAGAAGCCCGCAGTTATTTGCGTCTGCTCAATACATATTATATCCGATTGTCGAATAAAGCAAACGAAGAAAAGGACAAACTGATCAGCTCGTTGCAGCGCACGCCTGAAATGAAGGAATCCTTCCAATGGCTCAAGAGAAGGCATGCCAACGAGGCATTGGAAGAGTTTGTTACCAATAAAAATGAAACCGACCGGATACTGGAATATAAAAACCACTTATACCAGAAAATCAATCCCATCTATCTCGATCCCGAATCCCGGTTTATCAAAGCACATTTTTATGCGCCCAGGAAAATGGTTTTCGGCCGGTATATAGATACTATCTGGGTAAATATCGGAGTCATATGGTTTATGACAATAATCCTTTACCTGATGTTGTACTTCAGGCTCCTGAAAAAACTGCTCGACAGCATTGAAAATCTCAGCCTGCGGTTTTCTCAGGCTGAGTGAAGCCAGGAAAGGGAAAAACCGGGAAAAATAACCAATTAATCGACTATCTCAACCATTTTAAACGGCACCCGGATAATGGATTCATAGTCCTCCCCTGCTTCCAGCATATCCTCATCATCCTCTTCGTAGTACCAGTTGATGATTACATCATGCTTTGCCTTAAAAATAGCTTCCAGTTTCTTGAAAACATCAAGAATGCACTTGGAAGAACTCGTATTGAAGTATTCCAGCTGAATGTTCACCTGGGTAAGAGGCGCAGGATTTTCACCGTATTTCTCAAGCCAGTCAACAAGGGGTTTATAAAATTCAATCGAATTCTCAGGAATTGACCTCCCTTTAATTTCAACCAATCCTTGCTGTGCATCAAAACGCACACTGGGTGTTTTAGGTGTTCCTTCTATAATCAGAGGTTCCATATAGGTTTAATTTAGAATTTGCTATTAATTAGTAACCTTTATTTCAAGACTAAAAAAATAATACTCGTTGTTAAAGTTCTGAAAAGAAGGTTGCAATCGTGAACCAGTTTTCCTGGCAATATCAATAAGTCCGAGCCCTCCTCCCCCCTTATCGCTGAATTTCTGATGATTCAGGATAAACTTGTACATATCCTTCAGTTCATCCGGATTCATTGAATTAATCTTATCAATTTTGTCTTTCAGCTTTTTAATCTTGTCTGACTTAATAAAATTGCCTGTGGTAATCCGGATTCCGCTTCCTTCACGAGCAACCACAACAACACCAAAGTGGCCCTCAAATTCTCCCCGAATAGCTTCCGGAAGTTCATCGGCATGGTGGTATAGATTTTGAAGGCTTTCCACCAGAACGTTGTAAACCTTTTTCCTTAACCGTGCATCCTCAGTACCTTCTCCAATCCTTGATTCAACAATTTCAAGCATATTGTTGATCATTTCGGTAGTGATGCTGCCCTTGTATGACACAATTATGTCACCTGTGTTCATCTTCTTGTAATACGCATCGAAATTAAAACTCATACGGGGCCAACATTGCTTTGGAGAAATCCTTTCCTGCAAACGTCTAACAAATATATAAAAAAATAATATTTATCAAAATCTCTCTCTGTTAATAACTTTCTTATTCGTTTTTCCTTTGTTTGAAAAACCTTATGAGACGTTTACGAAGATTTAACCAAAAAGGTTACTGTATTTCTCCGGAGCAATGAAAAAAAGTAATTCCATAAACTTTCTCATTTATACCGGAGGCGTCAGATGAAGTACTTCATTGAGTGCATCAAGGGCGTTTTTCAAACGCAGTGGACCCTCTCCGGTAATTTGTCGCCACGGAATGTTAGTACGTTCTATTTCGGTAATGTATTTTTTGAGTAACACTTCGCGCATCGGGCCTCCGTTCTCCCGAAGAGGATCAGGAACCCAGGGTATATCGGGCATACACAGCAGATAGAGGTGTACGCCACTTTGGGACAGAAATGCATCTATCCAACCGGGAACGCGCTGATACACCACATCGAACCAGACTTTTGTAATAACCAGGTCGGTGTCGAAAAAAACAACCCTGCCGGCATGTTTGTATTCCTGCAGCATTTCCTGTTTCTGCACCCGGGCTATGTGCTCTACATCCTCGTATGAATACGGCCTGGATAGAGAACTTACATAGGTTCTGGCGTACTCAGGTACCCATACCGTGCGGAATACCCGGGCAAGTTGCCTTGCAAGCTCTGTCTTTCCTGTCGATTCAGGACCGTTGATAACAACTTTCAGGATGTTACCTGCATCGTTTTTTTCCATGCAAAAAATCCCAAAATGGCAACTATTGCATAAACAGCATATAAAAATGCTGTAAAATATAATTCTCTTGAAAAATACATGAAGGAAGATACTGCGTCAACGGCTATCCACACGATCCAGTTTTCAATAATCTTCCTGGCGAGCATCCATGTTGCTGTCATGGAAAGAACGGAAGTCACTGCATCAAGAAAGGGAACAGGAGAATGGGCAAGATCGCGCAGCATAAAATAAACAGGAAGGACAGCCAGACCGGAAACCAGAAAGGAGATCATGCCCTGGCGCTGTGTTAAACGGGTTACAGGAAGCGGGCCAACGGAAGCCTTTTCTGAGGCGCCTTCTGATCCTTTTGCCCAGTGAATCCAGCCATAAATGCTCATTCCCAGGTAATAAGCCTGCAAAACCATGTTCCCGTATACTTCTGCTCTGAAAAAAACAACAATAAAAAATACCGCACTGATAATACCCAGCGCCCAAAGCAAAATGCTCTGCCTGACTGCAAAGAACAGGTATGCCAGACCGGCGATTACCCCTGCAACTTCCTCCCAGTGATTACTTAACCAATCAATGATGAATGAATTGGTCATCAGGTTACCAGTATTTGCTCATGGAAGAAATTACCTCCACTGCTTTCTGAACTGTCTTATCAGACTGATTGTAAATCTGGAAAAATTCATTTGTGTCAAACAAATCCCGTGCAATATAAGCCTTAACCAGAAGGCGTATCTGATCACCTGAAGCAGCCATACCGGCCGGATCAGGAGGCAGTTTCTGGGCCTCGGCATACGCTGTCAGCTGGTCGAGTATGGAAGAAGTAACCGAAAAGTTTTTTTCAAACAATTCAAAAGACGGATATTTGGAAGTTAACTCCCTGCGGTTACGGTCAATATACCTTACCACAAAACGGTACAGGATACCGGAATTCATAAGGGAACGATAGTAAGAGGAATAGGAAGAGGTGTCCAGGGGAACGAAAATATCCGGCATAATTCCACCGCCTCCGTAAACAGTTCTCTTTTTTTCGAGAGTATAGTATTTCAGCGAATCAGGGAACCTGATGCTGTCGGCATGAATAAACTCTCCATGCTGATAGCGTTTGATAAGATCCTGCTCATAGGCATCAATCCCGTCTTTATAGGGTTTCTGTATGGACCGGCCGGTTGGCGTATAGTAGCGCGCCACAGTAAGCCGGATAAGCGATCCATCCGGCAGGGGAACGGGACGCTGAACAAGGCCCTTTCCAAAGGAACGGCGGCCAACAATCAGCCCTCTGTCCCAGTCCTGAATGGCCCCGGCAACAATTTCACTGGCACTTGCCGAGTTTTCGTCAATCACAATCACCAGGTCGCCTTTTTCAAATTCTCCGTACGAAGTGGCTATAAAATCCTGTCGCGGACTTCTCAGACCCTGGGTATAGAGGATTAGCTTGTTTTTGGAAAGGAAAAAATCGGCCAGTCGTATGGCTTCCTCAAGGTATCCTCCCCCGTTCTGTCCCAGGTCAAGAACAAGCCGCGTCATACCTTTGCTTTTCAGTGTTTTGAAAGCATCAGCGAATTCCCGGGAGGTGGTTGCGGCAAAACGGTTTATTTTGATATACCCCACTCCGGGACTGATCATATAGGCGGCATCCAGACTGAAAATGGGGATCTTATCGCGCTGGATTTTGAACTGCAGGAGTTGCGGCTCACCCTGCCTTTTAATTCCGACAGTGACTGTAGTTCCTCTCGGACCCCGCAGGCGTTCAAAAACACCATCATTGGTCAGTCCTATTCCTGCCACATTTTCCCCGTTAATGGTAATAATCTTATCTCCGGCTTTAATCCCAACCTTGTCGGATGGACCTTCCGGTACCGGCTTAATTACGAGAATTGTATCTTCCAGCAAATAAAAGGAAACGCCTATCCCTTCGAAATTGCCCTGAAGAGGTTCATTCATCTGCCTGACCTCGTCCCTGTTCATATACACCGTATGCGGATCGAGGTCCTTCAGCATGCCGATAATAGCATCCTCAACCAGTTTTGAAGTATTTACCGAATCAACATAATAGCGCTGAATCCATTCCAGTGCCCGGGTAAACTTGTTCGCGGGATCCAGATCATACTGCGCACTCACCGGCAATAAACTGATCCATATAACACCGGCCAGAACGGCCATCCTGAGGTATTTTCGCATGTTTCTGCTTGATTAATATGTAAACTGTAATGAATGCATTCTACATTTATCTTTTACTATTCCCACTCTATTGTTGCAGGTGGTTTTGAGCTGATATCATAGACAACCCGGTTAACTCCCTTTACCTGATTGATAATCTTGTTGGAAATATCTGAAAGGAAAGTATAGGGGAGCTGAGCCCAGTCGGCCGTCATTCCGTCGGTAGAAGTAACCGCTCTCAAAGCCACAACATACTCATAAGTCCGCTCATCGCCCATTACGCCGACCGATTTTACCGGAAGCAAAATAGCAGCAGCCTGCCACACGTAATGATACAACTGGGCTTCTCTGAGGCCCTCAATGAAGATATCATCCACCTGACGCAGAATCTCAAGTTTCTCGCTGGTAACGTCACCAAGCACTCGGATAGCCAATCCGGGACCCGGAAAGGGATGACGTCCCAGAATGTCTTCCGGAATACCTAAAACGGCTCCCACCCTCCGCACTTCGTCTTTGAAGAGGAGCTTCAGTGGTTCAACAATTTTCAGGTTCATTTTCTCAGGTAACCCGCCGACATTATGATGCGATTTAATCGTAGCCGAAGGTCCGTGGACACTTACCGATTCAATAACATCCGGGTAAATGGTTCCCTGAGCAAGCCAGCGGGCATCTTGAATTTTCGAGGCTTCCCTGTCAAACACCTCAATGAAAACTCTCCCGATGACCTTACGTTTTTTCTCAGGATCTGCCACTCCCCTTAATGCATCAAGGAACTGCCGGCCTGCGTCCACTCCGATTACATTCAGCCCCATATGCCGGTACGAATCAAGCACCTTTGCATATTCATTCTTACGCAGGAGCCCGTTATCAACGAAAATGCATGTAAGGCTGCTGCCAACTGCCTTGTTCAGCAACACAGCAGTAACCGTTGAATCAACTCCGCCCGATAATCCGAGGATAACCTTATCCCTCCCGATGGTTTCCCTGAGCGACTGCACTGTATTTTCAATGAACGATTCGGCTGTCCAGGTCTGCGAACACCCGCATACCGTAACAACAAAATTCTTTAGTATTTGTTTTCCTTCGGTGGTGTGATAAACCTCAGGATGAAACTGCAGTCCATAGGTTTCTTCCCCCCGAATCTTAAAGGCTCCGACAGTTACGTCCCTTGTACAGCCAATAATCTGAAAATCTTCCGGTATCCTTGCAATGGTATCTCCATGCGACATCCATACCTGGGAGGCAACCGGCACATCCTTAAAGAGAGGAGAAGACGTATCGGCCACTTCAAACATCGCCCTTCCGTATTCCCTGTGTGTGGAAGGAAGCACCTCTCCGCCGTAATATTGCGCCAGCAACTGGGCTCCGTAACAAATTCCCAGCAAGGGTAGTTTCCCTTTAATGCCCGTCAGATCCGGTACCGGAGCAATAGGATCCCTGACGGAAAAAGGACTTCCTGACAAGATAACGCCCTTTACCGTATCGTCAAGCACGGGTATTTTATTGTACGGCCAGATTTCGCAGTACACATTCAGTTCTCTGATCTTTCTCGCAATAAGCTGTGTATATTGAGAGCCAAAGTCCAGTATCAGGATTTTTTCCGTCATCTTCTTGTTTTGGTTTACTGATTTCCGAATTTTTTCAGAATATCCTTCACAGCATCCTTATGAATGGTAAATCCCATCATTTTGAGCTTGATATAGTCGGAGCTGAAAAAGTAATAACCGAATTCAGGAGCATTTTCATCATTGTTTCTTGAACCTGAACTGGAATCTTTGATCAGGTACCAGTCTTTGCCTTTAAATTCAGTATATCCCACCAGGTGCATTCCATGGTCATCAGTTGTTGTACTATTGGAAAAACGGAACTGACGGGCGTCCTCATCAATGTAATCGGAAGGGATATCAAAGGTAGGTACCACGGCCACCTGGGTAGCCCTGTCAAGACCTACTTCAGAAACATCGCCGCCAATGCTCATGGAATATCCGTTCCGCACTGCCTTCCTGATAATGTCCATAAACACGTCGAGCGGCACATTGTAATATTCTTTGCTATGCCACCAGTTGTCAGGCACTTTGTATTCAACCTGCTGCCAGTAGGGTTCCTGTTTGATGGACAGAATTTCAACGTAATCGTTCATGGAAAGCTTCAGAACATCCTTAAGAAACTGCTGCGGGGAATATGTCTTTCCGTTCCACTGAAACTGGGCAGGGGGTTCTCCTATATAATGATTCATGATGGCTTTTATGGTAGCAATAACCTCGTCTTCGTTCCATGCATTCAATGCTTTTACTCCCTGCAGATACTGCTGCATTTCATTGACCATCTGATCATGGTTGTGGTATTTTCGTTCGGCAGGTAAACCAGGATATGCTTCCAGCGGGACAATTCCATATGTTTTATAGATTCGGGTTACTGCATTGGCTTCAGAACCCTGGTCAAAAAGGGAATTTCCCCGTTCGTGCACAAAACGCTTTGCTTTCTCAACATATTCCCAATAGACAGTAAACATTTCCGAAAGTTTAATTTTCTGGCCGGTAAGTCTGCATACTTCCGATTCATAAAACGATGTTGTTGAAAAAGCCCAGCATGTTCCTGTATTCCCTTGAGAAACAGGCGGAAAATAGAAGCCTGTTGTTTTGTATTGTGCAATTTTATTGGGCAATTCAACCCCTGTCAGATCAATGGCAAAGCGTTTTCGCGGTTCAGGCGGATTTTTCTTTTCCTCAACCATCCGGTCATCTTTCAGTACAGAGTTTTCAAAAAAGCCGGGTTTAAGTTCCTTCATAATGGCTTTGGTACGTTCCTGGCCGAATACGGTACCTGAAAGCAGCGGAATTACGACGAATAAAAGAAATCTGTTTTTCATAGCGGGTTAGTGTTAATAAATATGCGCTAAAATTACTTTTTTTCCCTGCAAGGTTCAACAACAAGATTTCCGTTCTGCTCAATTCTGTATCGGAAACCATCCAGTGCCTCATGCACATCGGGAAAGACATCAATGGCATCTTTTACAAAGCCATCCGTTGTTTTATAACGGGTTGAGAAATGCCCGATGAGAAGATGCCGGGCATTGGCATTTGCAGCCGTAACGGCGGCGTCATAGGCTGTGCTGTGCATGGTTTCCCGTGCCAGTTTCTGATCTTTTTTCAGGAAAGTTGCCTCATGGTAGAGAAGATCAACGTCCTGAACCCTGCGGGCAAGAGCAGGAAAATACATGGTATCGGAACAATAGGCAAAAGCACGGGGCCTGGGAGGAGGAACAGTCAGCTCTTCATTGGGTATAATATTCCCTGAACCATCAACAAAATCCTCTCCCTGTTTGATGGCCATCATGGCCCGGATAGGAATTTCATACCGGGTAATGGCCTCTTTTCGGATATTCCTTAGCTTTTCCTTTTCCCTGAAAAGAAATCCGTAACATTGGGTACTGTGCCTGAGGGGGAAGGCATCCACTGTAATGCGTTCGTCTTCGAAAATTCTTTTGTTCGTCTTCCCTGTAAGCTTATGAAAATTAATTGAATACTTTCTCTCCTGGTTAAAAAAGGAAAAGTGCGCATTGAGCAGTTCTTCCAGCGACTGCGGGCCATAGATGTTCAGGTCGGATGAACGGCCCATCAAACTGAAGGAAGAAAGGAGGCCGAACAATCCGAAGACATGGTCACCATGAAGATGCGATATGAAGATATGGTTGATACGTCCGAAACGGATTCCGAAACGCCGGAGCTGCATCTGCACTCCTTCACCACAATCAATTAAGTAAAACCGCTCATCCACATTGAGCAGATGAGCGGGCGGAAATCGGTCTGAAGTGGGAACAGCGGAACTGCTCCCCAGAATAATCAACGAAAACGACACTGGTCAAATTTCATCACTTGCCTGATTCATTGATAAGCCGGACCCCGTCCTCAACGGTTCTGGTTATGTTGAGCACCGTATCGAGTTGTGAAATGGTAATCAACCGCTCAACCGCTTCGTTCAATCCGGTAAGAACAAACGTACCTCCGGCATTTTTGCACAGACGGTTGGCCACAAGAATGGCGCTCAGACCCGAAGAATCACAGTAACGGCACTTGCTCAGGTCGAGAATAATGTTCTTCTCGCCGTTTCCTGAAATAAGCACCAGTTCTGATTTCAGTGTAGGAGCAATATGGGTATCAAGTTTTTCCTCCTGCACCTGAATCAGGGTGTAATTGTCCAGCTTTTCAATTTTGAATTCCATACGCGTAAAAATTAGGATGGATTTTCGTCGTCAGCCTGTTTCTTTGATGACTTACGGGCTGCCTTTTTCTTTTCCTGTTCTTCCATCTCTGATTTGAGGGCAGCAAGTTCCGAAATATCACCAAGAGTGGTTTTTTCAAGACTGCTCTTTAGCTTGCGGGTTGCCTTCCGTGTGGATTCACCTTCTGCTTTCTTTGCTGTCACATCCGATTCCTTCTTCTTGTCTTCCCAAACCCGCGTATGCGAAAGAACGATGCGCTTGGCCGATTTGGAGAACTCAATTACCTTGAATTCCAGCTTCTCATCAACCTTTGCCGTTGTTCCATCTTCCTTGACAAGATGTTTCGACGTTACGAAACCTTCCACACCATAGGGCAAAGCAACCGTTGCTCCTTTTTCGAAGATTTCCACCACGGTTCCTTCATGCACTGAATCGAGGGTGAAAATCGTTTCGAAAACATCCCACGGATTCTCTTCAAGCTGTTTATGACCAAGACTGAGTCTTCTGTTTTCCTTATCAATTTCAAGTACCACCACTTCGATGTCTTCACCAATAGAAGTAAATTCGGAAGGATGTTTGATCTTTTTTGTCCATGACAGGTCACTAATATGGATCAAGCCATCCACCCCTTCTTCCACTTCAACAAAAACACCGAAGTTTGTAAAATTACGAACTTTTGCGGTATGTTTGGAACCGACAGGATATTTTTCTTCAATTTTTTCCCAGGGATCCGGTTTAAGCTGTTTCATGCCAAGTGACATCTTCCGTTCTTCTCGGTCGAGGGTAAGGATAACAGCTTCAACAACATCTCCCACCTTAAGAAATTCCTGTGCACTCCGCAGGTGCTGTGACCATGACATTTCGGAAACATGAATCAGACCCTCAACTCCGGGGGCAATTTCAACAAAGGCACCATAATCAGCCATCACAACAACCTTCCCGGTGACTTTATCGCCCACCTTGAGGTTCGGATCAAGTGAATCCCACGGATGAGGCGTCAGCTGTTTAAGACCCAGGGCAATGCGTTTCTTTTCATCGTCAAAGTCGAGGATAACCACCTGAAGTTTCTGATCGAGCTGTACGATTTCTTCGGGATGGTTAACGCGGCCCCACGACAGGTCAGTAATATGGATCAGTCCATCAACACCGCCCAGATCAATGAATACGCCATAACTTGTAATGTTCTTGACAGTTCCTTCAAGAATCTGTCCTTTTTCAAGTTTGGCAATAATTTCTTTCTTCTGCTGTTCGAGTTCAGCTTCGATAAGTGCCTTATGCGACACGACCACGTTCTTGAATTCCTGGTTGATTTTAACCACCTTAAATTCCATGGTCTTACCTACAAAGGCGTCGTAATCGCGGATTGGTTTAACATCAATCTGCGAACCGGGCAAAAATGCTTCAATTCCGAAGACATCCACAATCATGCCGCCTTTGGTACGGCATTTAATGTACCCCTTAATAATTTCATCCTTTTCATAGGCTTCGTTTACACGGTCCCATGAGCGAAGAGCGCGGGCTTTCTTGTGGGAAAGTATCAACTGGCCTTTCTTGTCTTCCTGGCTCTCAACATAGACCTCAACTTTATCGCCCACCTTAAGATCCGGGTTATAACGGAATTCGTTCAGACTAACAACACCTTCCGATTTATATCCTATATTAACAACGACTTCTCTCTTGTTCATAGCAATAACAGTGCCTTCAACCACTTCGTTTTCAGCAACCGTTGAGAGCGTCTTGTCATACAGCTCGGCAAAGTGTTCCTTTGATCCTCCGTAAAGGTCTGTTTCTTTTTCGAAACTTTCCCAATCAAATTCTTCCGGCGTAGTTTCCTTTACCTGGCCGGCTTGTGCGGCTTTTTCTACTGCTGGTGCAGCAGCATTTTCTTCTTTTACATCTTTTACTTCTTTTACCTCATCCTGTAAGGTTTTTTCTTCGTGTTCAGTCATGCAAAAATCCTTTAATGTTTAATGGGTTAGACATTATGTTTCTAAAAATCAGGGTGCAAAGATAAACTTTTCTCCGGTTCTGTGCATAACCTTCCAAAAAAAACATGATCATCTGTACCATTTGAAAAGGAAAACAACAAAAAACATGTTTTGCAACATCCGTCCGGATAAAGGCAATCAAGCACGCTACCTTCCGGTGGAGCAACGCTTTTTTTATATATTTGAATCCTTATATATTTTAAAAACAGAGTATTGTATCTGAAAAAGGAGGATATGAAGAAAAATTCCCAGTTTGTCAGTAAAATTATTTTTCTTTGACTTCCGTTTGTAAAAATAAAAAGAAATGAAAATAGTAATGGTAGGAACCGGATACGTGGGGCTGGTCTCAGGGACCTGCTTTGCCGAAACCGGGCTTGATGTGGTTTGTGTTGATATTGACAGCGAAAAAATCAGGAAGCTCCAGCAAGGGATTGTGCCCATCTATGAACCGGGTCTTGATCAACTGATAATGAGGAATGTTTCCAAAAAGCGGCTTTCCTTTTCAACCAGTCTGGAAGAAAGTATTGAAGGGGCGGAAGCTGTGTTCATCGCCGTGGGTACACCTCCCGATGAAGACGGAAGTGCCGACATACGTCATGTATTGTCAGTTGCCAGTGAAATCGGCCGGCTCATGAAGGACTACCTGGTGGTTGTTACCAAAAGCACTGTACCAATTGGCACTTCTGTGAAAGTGAAGGAAGCCGTTGCCGCTGAGCTGAAGAAACGCAAGGTGGATATTCCGTTTGATGTAGCTTCCAATCCTGAGTTTCTCAAAGAAGGCGATGCCATTGATGATTTTCTTAAGCCCGACAGGATAGTTGTAGGAGTGGAATCTGATAGAGCCAAAAGCATCATGGAACGACTTTACAAACCATTTCTGCTGAACGGACATCCGCTGCTTTTCATGGATATTCCCTCTGCCGAGATGACAAAATACGCTGCGAACTCCATGCTGGCTACCAAGATCAGTTTCATGAACGAAATTGCCAACCTTTGCGAGATCGTTGGAGCAGATGTAAATATGGTGCGCAAAGGAATAGGAACCGACAGCAGGATTGGTCCTAAATTTATCTATGCCGGGGTGGGTTATGGCGGCAGTTGTTTCCCAAAAGATGTTAAAGCCCTCATAAAGACAGCAGAAGATTCCGGGTACCCGCTTCAGATACTTCGCGCGGTGGAACAGGTAAACAACCGGCAGAAATCGGTGCTGGTAGACAAAATCCTTCATCACTTTTCCGGGAACATACAGGACAAACAGATTGCCCTGTGGGGTTTATCCTTCAAACCCCAGACCGATGATATGCGGGAAGCTCCTTCGCTCGTTATAATTGAACAACTGCTGAAACATGGTGCCAGAATCAAGGCCTATGATCCTGTTGCCATGGAGGAATGCCGCCGCAGAATCGGAAATGTTATTGAATATGCCAAGGACCTCTACGAAGCACTTATTGACGCCGATTCCTTAGTGCTGGTTACAGAATGGCCGGAATTCCGCTTACCCAATTTCAAAGTCATGGAAAAACTCATGCGTTCCAAAGTCGTGTTCGACGGGAGAAATATTTACGAACCGGCTGAAATGCTGGAAAACGGATTCACCTATTACAGCATCGGCCGGAAACCGGTTGTTCCCACAGAATATTAAAAAAACTGACATTGCTAAAAACAAATCTTTTGTAAAGTGAAACGAATACTAGTAACCGGTGGTGCAGGATTCATCGGGTCTCATCTCTGCGAACGATTGCTGCAGGAAGGGAACGAAGTAATCTGCCTGGACAATTTCTTTACCGGAAATCGCCGGAATATTATTCACCTGCTGGCAAATCCCAACTTCGAGCTGGTGCGTCATGATATTATAACCCCCTATTATGCTGAAGTTGATGAAATTTACAATCTGGCCTGCCCTGCTTCTCCCATCCATTACCAGTTTAATCCGATCAAGACCGTCAAGACGTCCGTAATGGGCGCCATTAACATGCTGGGGCTTGCCAAACGCATAAAGGCCAAAATATTGCAGGCTTCGACCAGCGAGGTTTATGGCGATCCCCAGGAACATCCCCAGAAGGAAACTTACTGGGGCCATGTTAACCCGATCGGACGACGGGCCTGTTATGATGAGGGAAAACGTTGTGCCGAAACGCTGTTCATGAATTACCATATTCAGAATAATGTTCGTATTAAAATTATACGGATATTCAATACTTACGGCCCCAGGATGCATCCGAACGACGGCCGGGTTGTCTCCAACTTTATCGTACAGGCCTTGCAGGGGAAAGAGCTCACTATTTACGGTGACGGATCACAAACCAGAAGTTTCCAGTATGTCGACGACCTCCTGGAGGCTATGATCAGAATGATGGATACTCCTGACACGTTCACCGGACCGGTTAATATCGGCAACCCATCAGAATTTACCATCCGTGAACTCGCCGAGAAAGTAATCCGTATCACAGGCTCCCGCTCCGGAATAACTTACCGCCCCCTTCCAGAAGATGATCCGGTACAGCGACAACCCGATATTTCACTGGCCAGAAAGGTTCTGAACTGGGAGCCCAGAGTCAGCCTTGATGAAGGACTCGATAAAACGGTTGCCTATTTCAGGAAAATTCTCAGTTAATTTTTCACTTTATGAAAGGAATCATACTTGCAGGAGGTTCCGGGACCAGGCTGTATCCCATAACCCACAGCATTTCAAAACAGATCCTTCCTGTTTATGACAAACCCATGATCTATTATCCCCTTTCTGTGTTGATGCTGGCCGGAATCAGGGAAATACTCATTATCAGCACGCCCCGAGACATCCATCTGTACGAAGACCTTCTGGGCAGCGGCAGGCATCTCGGACTGGAAATCAGTTATGCCGTTCAGCCTGCCCCCGAAGGGCTGGCCCAGGCTTTTATTATCGGTGCCCGATTTATAGGAAACGATTCAGTATGCCTGGTCCTCGGAGACAACATATTTTATGGTCACGGTTTTGGACATATTTTGCTTGAAACGGCCGCATTGAAAGACGGTGCCGTAGTATTCGGCTATTTTGTTCAGGATCCGCAGCGATACGGAGTGGTTGAATTCGATTCCTCAGGGAAAGTGCTGAGTATCGAAGAAAAACCTGCTCATCCCAAATCGAATTATGCTGTAACAGGTCTGTACTTCTACAGCAACGATGTGATTGAAAAGGCGCGCAGCCTGAAACCATCCGCCCGAGGAGAGCTTGAAATTACCGACCTGAATCGATTGTACCTTCAGGAAAACCGACTCACAGTGAAGCTTCTGGGTCGAGGAATGGCCTGGCTCGATACCGGCACGCATGAAAGCCTCCTGCAGGCATCCAATTTCATTTATACAATCGAACAACGTCAGGGATTGAAAGTATCATGCATTGAAGAAATTGCTTACGAAAGGGGATTTATCACCCGGGAACAACTGCTAAAACTTGCTCAGGAACTGAAAACAAGCCAATACGGCCAATACCTGCTGAGGCTGGCCGAAGAAAAAATTGTCGTGATCAACAAAGCGAAAACAAATCCGTCATAAGAACCTGCTGTAGTATGAATGTTTTAAAAACCGGGATACCCGGACTTCTGGTAATTGAGCCGAAAGTATTTGAAGATGCGAGGGGCTATTTCTTTGAAAGTTACAACCAGGAAGCATTTTTTAAGGCCGGAATTCAGGAAAAATGGGTTCAGGACAATCAGTCCCGGTCCGTTTTTGGTGTGGTCAGGGGATTGCATTACCAGCTCCAACCTTTTGCACAATCCAAACTGGTTCGCGTCATTGAAGGAGAAATTTTTGATGTGGCCGTCGACATAAGAAAAGGATCTCCAACTTATCAACAATGGTACGGAATCAAACTGTCTGCATCCAATTTCAGGCAGCTTTACATACCTAAAGGTTTTGCACACGGGTTCTCCGTACTCAGCCCCTCCGCCATCGTATTGTATAAATGTGATGCCCTTTATAATCCTTCATCGGAAAGAGGCATATTTTCCAACGATCCTGAACTGGAAATCAACTGGCAAATTCCTGTTGAACAGGTCATTCTGTCAGATAAAGACAAGAATCTGCCCCTTTTCCGGGAAGCTGAAAACAACTTTACTTTTTCCGCACAATGAAAAAAGTTCTGGTAACGGGAGGCAATGGACAACTGGGCAGCGAACTGAGGAGATTACCTCAGGACGATCTCTCTGCAAAATTTCTGTTCACTGATCTGCCGGAACTGGACATTACCTCACCAACAGCTGTCAGGCAATATATTGAGAAGAACCGGCCGGATATTATCATTAACTGTGCCGCCTACACACAGGTTGATAAAGCGGAATCGGAACCGGATATTGCCTTCAGGGTGAATGCTGAGGCCGTTAAGATCCTGTCACAGGAAGCCGTCAGAACCGGCGCAGGACTTATCCATATTTCCACCGATTTTGTTTTTGACGGATCCAAAAACACCCCCTATTCGGAAGAGGATATGCCCAACCCTCTTTCGGTTTACGGAAAATCAAAACTGGAAGGAGAACGGTATGCCCTTGAAGCCGGAATGGTCATCAGAACATCATGGCTGTATTCGTCCTCTGGTCAGAATTTCCTGAAAACCATTCTCCGGCTGGGTAAAGAGCGGGATGAGATTCGGGTGGTATTTGACCAGGTCGGCACACCAACCTATGCCGGCGATCTGGCTCAGGCAATCAGAGCCATTGTGCACCGGTATGTTACCATGCACACCTTGCCTGAAAAGGAAATATTTCATTTTTCCAATGAGGGAGTTTGCAGTTGGTACGATTTTGCCCATGAAATCATTCACCTGGCCAAGCTGCCGTGCAGGATCTTACCCATTGAGACGCATGAATATCCCCTGCCTGCCAGACGCCCTGCATACAGTGTTCTCAACAAAAACAAAATCAGACAACACCTTGGAATTATCATACCCCACTGGACCGAAAGCCTTAGGGCATGCATGAACGAATTTCACTGATCTGCCATCACTGGAAGAAAATGATGCCGGATTTCAGAGGCGAAGGTTTTCAACAATTCTTTTCGTTACTGCTATCGAGCCCTGGTCTGCGCGCTTTGCCCGGAAAAGGCAAAAAATTCAAAAAGTGTTAGATTTGCAGAAACATATTAAACGGCATAAGATGAACCAGAACGAACTGCTTGAAGTTTCAAGAAAAAAAGCTGAACAATGGCTTGCTTCCAGCATTGATCCCCAGACGCGTCAGGAAGTTGAGGCATTGCTGAAAGGTGACGAAAAAATTCTTATTGACAGTTTTTACGCCGATCTGGAATTCGGAACCGGAGGCCTTCGCGGTATTATGGGCGCAGGAACAAACCGGATGAACATCTATACCGTAGGAATGGCTACCCAGGGACTGGCCAATTACCTGCTGAAGGAATTTGCAGGCCATAAAGATATTAAAGTTGCCATTGCCCATGATTGCCGGAACAACAGCAGACTGTTTGCCGAAACCACAGCACGAATCTTCACAGCCAATGGTATTAAGGCTTACCTGTTTGAAAGCCTCCGTCCAACTCCGGAACTTTCTTTTGCTATCCGGTATTTCAAATGCCAGAGCGGAGTGGTCATCACGGCCTCCCATAATCCCAAAGAATATAACGGATATAAAGTATACTGGGACGACGGAGGACAGGTTATTAGTCCTCATGACAGGAATATTATCAATGAAGTAAAAGCCATCAAAAAAATAGAAGACATCCGTTTCCAGGGCGATAACTCTATGATAGTTCCCGTTGGAAAGGACTTTGATGAAATCTACACTGACATGATCAGGTCCTATTCGCTTGCCCCCGAAATCATCAAACGGCAGAGCGACCTGAAGATCGTATACACACCGATTCACGGGACCGGGGTCGAACTGGTTCCCATGGCTCTCCGCAAAATTGGATTCAGGAATGTGATCCATGTACCGGAACAGGATGTAACCGATGGAAATTTTCCCACAGTGCACTCCCCCAATCCTGAAGAACCGGCTGCTCTTGCCATGGGACTCGCCAAAGCCAGGGAAACCGATGCCGATATCCTGATGGGTACCGACCCCGATGCTGACCGCGTTGGAATTGCAGTAAAAGATACCAATGGTGAATGGATTCTGCTGAACGGAAACCAGACAGGGGCACTTCTGATGCATTACCTGATAACCCAATGGGCTCAGAAGGGAAAACTTACCGGCAATGAATATATTGTAAAAACAATCGTTACCAGTGAACTACTGGCTGATATTGCCCGCAAGCATGGCATTAAAGTATTTGATGTACTAACAGGGTTCAAGTACATTGCCGATATCATAAAGCAGAACGAAGGAAAAGCCACCTTCCTCTGCGGGGCTGAAGAAAGTTACGGATACCTTGTAGGCGATAAGGTAAGGGACAAAGATGCTGTGATGTCCTGTGCTATCCTTGCTGAAGCAGCAGCATGGGCCAAGGACAGGAAACTTTCCTTCTTTGAACTGCTTCTCGATATTTACCTTGAATTTGGTTATTACCTTGAATCACTGCATTCGGTTTACAAAAAAGGAGTAGAAGGCGCTGCCATTATACGCGAAATGATGCATACTTTCAGAAACAATCCTCCCGCCCGGGTAGCAGGAATCAATGTTACCACCATTCACGATTACCTCACGCAGGTAACAACCCACCTGCCCTCAGGAAAAACCGAGCCAATTGCACTGCCAAAATCGGATGTAATTCAGTATCTGCTTGCCGATGGTTCCAAAATTTCCATCAGGCCCTCCGGCACAGAACCCAA
>JAAYUG010000107.1 GCA_012517825.1 Bacteroidales bacterium
ATGGCTGAAGAAACAGGGTGGTGTTCAGGCGATGCAGAAAAGGAACCAGGAAAAAGCCTCTTTGTTATACGAAGAGATTGAACGGAACCGTTTGTTTAAACCTACCGTGCCGAAGAAGGAAGATCGTTCCATAATGAACGTTTGCTGGGTGATGGAAGAACAATACAAGGATCTTGAACAGGAGTTTCTCAGTTTTGCCCAGTCACGTGGTATGGTTGGTATTAAGGGCCACCGTTCTGTAGGTGGATTCAGAGCTTCACTTTACAATGCCCTTCCGGTTGAAAGTGTGAAGGCTTTGATTGATACCATGCAGGAATTCGAAAAAATGAAAGCTAAATAATTTCTGCATTGCTTTTTACCCGGTCCTTGACCTAATGGAATCCAGTTTATGCAGGAGTATGTCTGCCGGTCAGGAATTCCGGCAGGCAAACTTTCTGTACCTATCGAATAACTTTTAACCCCCTGTTATTATGAAAAAGATTCTTCTGGCAACCGAAAAACCTTTTGCCCCGGTGGCCGTGGAAGGCATCAGGGAAATATTCAGCAACGCCGGTTATGAACTGGTTCTGCTCGAAAAATATCCCTCAAAGGATGCATTTATCCAGGCGGTTACCGATGTTGACGGCCTCATTGTCCGCAGTGATCAGGTAGATGCAGATGTTGTTGCAGCGGCTCAGAAGCTTAAGATTGTTGTGCGCGCAGGAGCAGGGTACGATAATATTGATCTGAAGGCATGTTCTGCCCGTAATATCGTGGTAATGAACACACCGGGACAGAATGCCAATGCCGTTGCCGAACTGGTAATGGGAATCATGGTTTATCTTGCCCGAAACGGTTTTAATGGTACGTCCGGCATCGAACTCCGGGGAAAGAAGCTGGGCATTCATGGCTATGGCCATGTGGGGAGGATTGTCGGCATGATAGGCAAAGGCTTCGGAATGAAAGTCTTTGCACACGATCCTTTTGTTGACCCTGTTATGATCGCCAATGACGGTGTACAGCATGAATCCGATGTTCATGACCTGTACCGGAAATGCCAGTTTATATCCCTGCATCTGCCGCTTACTGAGAAAACCCGCGAATCCGTCACGTCCGAATTCCTGCTTCTGATGCCTGAAGGTGCCATGCTGATCAATACAGCCCGTAAAGAAATTGTGCATGAACCTTCTTTGCTGGAGATGTTTGAAAAAAGGCCGGATTTCAGATACGGGTCGGACATTATTCCTGATGTTGCGGAAACAATATCCAGGAACTTCCCCGGTCGTTATTTCTTTACCCCCAAAAAAATGGGCGCACAGACTTTTGAAGCCAATGTGAATGCTGGCCTGGCTGCTGCCCGTCAAATCGTTGCATTCTTTGAAAAAGGAGATAGTACGTACAAGGTTAACTGAATAATTCAAACTGTTTATGGCAATAATCAAGCCTTTCAAAGGAATAAGGCCGGTAAGGGATAAGGCCTATCTGGTAGCGTCGCGGCCTTATGATGTACTGAACAAGGATGAAGCAAGGGAAGAAGCGAAAGGGAATCCTTATTCCTTTCTGCACGTAATTAAACCGGAAATTGATCTTCCGGACAATGTGCATGAATATGATCCTGCGGTGTACCGCAAGGGGAAGGAATACTTTGTTCAGTTGGTTCATCAGGGAGTCTTCTTTCAGGATGCGGAGGAACTTCTTTATATTTATGCCCAGACGATGGAAGGAAGAACGCAGTACGGGCTTGTTGCCTGTGCTGCTGTCAGTGATTATCTCAATGGCATAGTGCGCCGACACGAGCTGACAAGGCCCGATAAGGAAGAAGACCGGAAGAACCATATAAGGGTAAGCAAACTGCATTACGAACCTGTTTTCTTTGCCTATCACCCTGTGCCTGAAATTGATGAAATTGTTGCCAGGATTGTCAAGGATGAACCGGAGTATGATTTTACTGCACCCGACGGATTTGGTCATCATTTCTGGATTGTAAAAGATCCGTCTGATATCAAAAGGCTGGTACAGCTTTTCAGGGAGAAAGTACCTTTTACCTATGTTGCTGACGGACACCACCGTACAGCTGCTGCCGCCCTGGTAGGGGAAGAAATGAAAAAGAACAATCCTGCCCATACGGGGAATGAAGAATACAATTATTTTCTGGCGGTTCATTTCCCTGCCAGCCAGTTGTCCATCATTGATTACAACAGAGTGGTAAAGGATCTGAACGGATTAAGCCCGGACGAGTTTCTGAAAAAAATTGAAGAGTATTTTGTGGTTAACCGCAAAGGATCAGGGATTTACAAACCTGTTTGCCCGCACACATTCAGCATGTACCTTGGGGGGGAATGGTACGAACTCATTGCAAAGGAGGGCACGTATCGCGACGATGACCCAATTGCCTGCCTCGATGTAACAGTTCTTTCAGAATATGTACTGAAGCGGATCCTGGGAATTGAAGATCTTCGGAAATCAAAAAGGATTGATTTTGTAGGAGGTATCCGCGGATTGGCTGAACTTCAGCGGCGTGTCGACAGCGGAGAGATGGCTGTGGCTTTTGCCTTGTATCCCGTTTCAATGAAACAACTGATGGACATCGCTGACACAGGGAATATCATGCCGCCCAAAACCACCTGGTTCGAACCGAAACTGCGCAGCGGGCTGGTTATTCACAGCCTTGAATAATTGCTTCCATGGACAAGGAACAATTTCTTTCGGTTAAAAAGAGTTTGCCGCCTCATGTAAAACTTGTGGCCGTTACCAAAACACATCCCCCCGAAACGGTCATGGAGGCTTACCGTCTTGGCCACAAAATTTTTGGCGAAAACAAAGTTCAGGAACTTTTGGCCAAACAGCAGGTACTTCCGGAAGATATTGAATGGCACCTTATCGGACATCTGCAAACCAACAAGGTAAAGTACATTGTTCCTTTCGTCAGCATGATTCAATCGGTCGACAGCCTGAAGCTGTTAAAGGTTATCAATTCCGAAGCGTCCAAAACAGGAAGGGTCATCAATTGCCTGCTGGAATTTCACATTGCCGGGGAAGAAACAAAATTCGGATTAGACCTGGACGAGGCACGGAAGATCCTGGAGTCGGAAGATTACAAAACCATGAAGAACATCAGGATATGCGGAGTGATGGGTATGGCAAGTTTTACACCCGACCGTGACCAGATAAGGAAGGAATTCAGAAACCTGGCAGAAATATTCCGGACCCTTCGTGCCGATTATTTTGTTGATTCAGAGTGGTTTCGCGAAATATCGATGGGAATGTCGGGCGACTATGACATAGCCATTGAGGAAGGCGCTACCATTGTCAGATTAGGGACCATTCTTTTCGGCGAAAGGATGAAGTGAATCACGAGAAACTATTATTTTTACAATGTAAAAACTTTAAATAAAATGGCTGATTTGCATTCTGTTTATCTGGGGCTCAGGCTACGTAATCCATTGATTATAAGTTCGTCAGGTCTTACTGATCAGGTGTCTAAGATCAAAAAGCTGGAAGAATGCGGTGCTGGTGCAGTCGTTCTCAAATCGCTTTTTGAAGAACAAATCCTCCACGAAGCGGGGAAGATGATGGATCAGGCTGATTATCCCGGAGCAGAAGACTATCTGAAGGTATATGCACGCAACCATTCTGTTTCTGAATATCTAAAACTGATTGAGGATGCGAAAAAAGAAACGCAGATACCGATAATTGCCAGCATCAATTGTGTTTCGACAAGTGAATGGATAGATTTTGCAAAGAACATTGAGCAGGCAGGGGCCGATGCTCTCGAATTGAATATCTTTTATCTGCCGCTGAACACGGGGAAGAGCAGTGCCGACTATGAAGCCATTTACCTCGATCTGGCTTCACGGGTAAAGGAAACGATTACCATTCCCCTGGCTGTCAAGCTGGGTCAGCATTTTACCCATCCTGCCGGCATGGTTGAAAAGCTTTACCACCGGGGTATTAAAGGCGTTGTTCTGTTCAACCGTTTCTACGAGCCCGATATTGATCTGGAGCACATGCATTTCAAGGCTGCCGACGTATTCAGTACGCCTTCAGAGCTGAGCCATACCCTCAGATGGGTTGGGATTGTCAGCAGTCTGGTGGAGAAAATTGATGTAGCTGCTTCAACCGGGGTACATAATTCAGAAGGGGTATTGAAGATGATTCTGGCCGGAGCCAGGGCTGTGATGATGTGTTCAGCCATTTATAAGAACGGTCCCGAATATATCAGAAAGGTAGTCAGCGAAGTGAATCAATGGCTGGATAAGAACAACATAAAACGTATTGAGGAATTGAGGGGCAGATTGAGTTATGCCCGACTGGAAAATCCGGCTGCATATGAAAGAGCCCAGTTTATGAAGTATTTTTCAGCCCTGCACTGAGTCTTTCCAACTGTTACAAAAAAAGATACCTATTCAGTACACAACTGAATGGATTGCTTGTAAGCTTCCTTGTTGCCGAGGGCAGCAGCTTTTTTCAGATCGTTACAGGCTCCTTCCGGGTCACCGTCGTACATTCGTGCTATACCTTTCTGGTACCACACGTCTGCATTTCCGGGATTAAGATCGAGTGCCTGTGCGAAATCATAGATAGCATTCCTGTAATTTCTCATTTCAAGGAGGCAGAGGCCCCTCTGGTAAAAAAACTCAGGAACAGAATGGTCCATGGTTATGCTGAGGTCAAGTGCTTTGACGGCATCTGCATACTTGTGCATGGTATACAGAATATAACCATGGGTGTAGTGGGCACGGGGGTCTTTTGGAAAGAGCGACAAATACAGGGTAATGTCGTCAAGGGAGCTGCTGAATTTTTCTGCTCCGGCCAGCGCCCTGGCTCTTTCCTGGTACACTTCGAGTCGTGAAGGATCCAGCTTCAGCACTCTGCTGAAATCTTCAGCCGCTTTTGTGAACTTTCCGTCTTCAAGCAACAGCTTTCCACGTTGCCAGAAATATTCAGGCTGTCTTTTGTTGAGGTCAATGGCCTGGTTCAGATCTTTCAGGGCATTGTTTCTGTTTCCGAGCAGAAGATAGGCTTTGGCCCTCAAATAGTACCATTCATGCTTTTTGGGATTGCGGGTAAGCCATTCCGAAAGCTGGGCAACGGCTTCCACTGCCTTGCCGCTCTCAATCAGGTAGGAAGCTTCCGCCGTGTTCTGTTCTGCTTTGGTATACCATTCATTTTTCCAAACTTCGTTCCATTCCTTTGTGCTTTCGATTGGCCGGAAAGCCTTGTCAAGCCTGATAAAGGCTTCAGGTAACCGGCCGGATGACTGCAGGTGTTTTCTCAGCCAGTCGACCGATTCTGCAGGCCGGTTCATAAGAGCATAGCAGCGCGCAATTTCATAGCTCGCCACACCATTTTTTCTCTTCTCAGCAGTAAGAAAATCAAGAAGTGCACTGTCATTTTTCCCTGACAAAAGAAAAACCTGACCTCTTCTTAAATAATAGTCGTAGCTGGTTGAATCTTTGAGAATGAGTTTTGTAAAGTATGCTGCCGATTCAGAATAATTCCCCTGGCGGGCAGCAGCTACCCCTTTCATCCATAGCAACTGCTGTGGTTCCTGTGCATGCGCACAGGCAAAAAGAACTGAAATGGCCAAAACAACGGCAAGCCTGTTCATCACAAAGCGACTATTTATCCTGGGGTTTTGTATTCTTTTCATTGCTGTAAACATGAATAAATCCTACCAGGTTCCGGACTTCCAGACCGGTAAGACGGGGCTCATAGACATCACATACATAATAGTAAACGCCCGAAGGAACTATTTTCCCTCTTTGTTTACTGCGACCGTCCCATTTAATATCAGGATCAGAAGTCTGAAACACCAGCGTACCCCAACGGTTATAGATTTTCATATCCACTTTCTGAACATAATGGTTTTTGTTTCTGGCAATGTAAATGTCATTGATGCCATCACCGTTGGGTGTAAATACGTTGGGAAGTTCATAAAAACTGCAGGCATCAACACATACAAGGACAGACCGTCTGCTTTCATTTCCGAATGAATCAACGGCAGTTATCTGATAACATCCGGCTAAGTTCCCGTCGGGATAATGCCTGTAGGTGGTATCCTGAGCGGAGGAAACGGCAGTGAGAAATTCAGGATTGTTGCCAAAAACAGGCGAATAGTATATTTTATAAGAAACAACATCATCGGCACAGAAATGATTGGGATTGGTCCATTGCAGAAAATTGTAGGCACTGTCGCATACATTGGTTACATTGAGGTCGGGAGGGCAGGGAGCAATACTGTCAACCGGCGTTGCACAGTTCTTGTGTGAAAAATTGACGGTACTAGCCTGCCTGTTTTCAATATCCCGGTAGCCGATGCTTTTTATCCTGTAACAGTATTCTTTCCCATTGGTAAGTCCGGTATCAACGAACCGGTTAGTACTGCTGATTCCTATTGAATCATAGGTGCCGGAATTCTGATTGAACCGGTAAAATACATACGCTGTGTTGATCCAGGGAACATTTCGTATGGCGTTAATTTCTATTTTGTTATCAGTGCCTTTCAGCTGGGGGTAAAGGGTGGAGGCCACTTCGGGTGTTCCTATGAGGTAGTTGTTGCCGGGAACATTGTTGTACAATTCCACTTTGTAGGAATACGGGAAATGAATAGTGTTTAAAGGCTGATCGATATAAGTGGTGTCGTCCAGAGTGGCGGTAAAAATGCTGTCAATGGGTTGGAACGATGAACCCCAAAGATCAGGCGAGCGGTATATCATCAGTTTGTAAGGACCTGTTCCGGTAAGTGAATCAGGGTTGGGTTTCAGCCATGCCAGGAAAACCGAACCTGCAGCAGGATCAATGTTTGTGACGCTGGCGTTGATCAGGGCAGGAAGGCCCGGTACCAGCGATGCACATACCTCATCGGACGCTACACTGTATGAATCATTGAATACCGCAACAATCCGGTAACAATACTGGATTCCCTTAATGAGTTCACTGGCTGATCCGTCATCAATAAACAGTGTATCGTTTCCTGAGGCTGTGTGTCCGATTTTACGGAAACTGCTATAGGAGGGAATACCGGTTTCGCAGCTGTCGGGCGTAAAACCCGAGGGGCCGTTTGAACGGTAAATTTCAAAAAACTTCACATTACTGCACGGATACTTGTCCCATGTAAGGCGGATGGCATTGGCTGATGCATGTGCCGATAATGCCTGCGGAGGAGGGCCAATTACCCGGATATTAAATACGTCAAAGTCATTTAACTGCAACTGTTTATTCAGATCAGTGGCTTTAATGGTAATAAGGTAGGGCCTCTGACGTACGTGGGTACAATTGGTAAGCCATTGGAAGTGGTAGGTAGAATAACCTGTGTCAGCCGCAATGGAATCAAAAGTTGCCCTGCCTGTTGGCATTTCAAAAGGGCCTCCTGAAGCTCTGACAAA
>JAAYUG010000108.1 GCA_012517825.1 Bacteroidales bacterium
AAAACAGAAAAAGCCGCTTTCGCGGCATGCTTTGCTTGTGGAGCCGCGGGGATTCGAACCCCGGTCCAAACAGGAAACCCATATGTTTTCTACATGCTTATCCGGTGTTCAATTTTCGTGCTGCAGTGAGAAACCGGCATCTCTTACCCGAGGGTATCTGCAGCCTTAGCTCCTGTTTTCTCGTTTGCCTTCCGGAGCGCCAGGCAAACCAGCCCTGCTTTCCTGGTGCCTCTGAACCCGGAACCGCAAGGCAGGGTTCCGGAGAGACAGCCCGTCCGCCATCTGATGACGGAAAAGCCTTAATCTACTATGCTTCGATTAGGCTGCGAGCGCGTAATTGGTTTCGCCATTTATTGGTTCGTAACCAGGATTAACGAGCGTGATTACAGGCTCGGCATGCTTACATACCAGTTTACCCTGCTGTCAAAACCAGTCGGCCCCGGTATTTTGCAGGTACAAAGATACAAAAACTTTGCCAGAAGTTATATAACACATAAAAATCCATCCAATTGAATATTATTGTACATTTGGATATAGGGTTAAGTTTCTTTTTGTTTTTCCGGTAAACTAATTTTCATTTATGTCCTATCCTGTTATTTCCATTGGTATTCTTCGTGAAACAAAAAAAAACACAGAGCGCCGCGTAGCATTGACTCCCTGGCAGATTGCCAGGTTTATGAAGGAGAATCCTCAGGTGCGTTTTGTTGTGCAGCCTTCCGAAAACCGTTGTTTTACTGATGAAGAATACCGGCAGGAAGGAGTTTTCCTCTGTGAGGATGTGTCGGGCTGTCAGCTTCTTCTGGGTATAAAGGAAGTGAATCCCTTTGCCCTCATACCACGGAAGACCTATGCCTTTTTTGCCCATGTTGCCAAAAAACAGCCTCACAATCAGAAACTCCTTCAGTATGTGATTCGGAAAAAGATTTCCCTCATTGATTATGAGTTTATTACCAATGAACAGGGATCACGGCTGATAGCCTTTGGCCGGTGGGCCGGAATTGTAGGAGCCTATAATGGCATCAGGGCATGGGGTCTGCGCTATGGTTCCTGGGATGTAAAACCTGCCTGGCAATGCGGAACATATGAAGCCCTCAAAAAGGAACTGGCGCGTATCCGGCCGGGAAAAATGAAAATTCTCTTAACAGGTGAAGGCAGGGTTGCTTCAGGGGCTGTGGAGATTATGAACTTGCTGGGAATCAGAAGGGTGGAACCGTCTGAATTTCTCACGGAATCACCGGAGGGACCTGTGTATTGTCAGATCGGGCCACAGCATTATACCAGGCGCGCTGACGGAAAAGCATTTGATTTCCACGATTTTGTTCAGCACCCCGATGCTTATGTTTCAGCATTTATGCCTTTTATGAAGGTTACAGATCTGCTGATTACCGGACACTACTGGGACCCGAAATCACCCCGCCTGTTCACCAGGGAGGAACTGGCCACCGGATCCTTTCGTTGCAGAATCATCGCCGATATCAGCTGTGATATAAATGGTTCAGTTCCTACGACCATCAGGGCTGCATCGGTTGAAGAACCTTTTTACGATGTGGATCCTTTTACGGGAGAAGAGAGGAAGGCATTCAGTCATTCCGATAATGTTACGGTTATGACGGTTGACAATCTTCCGGCAGAATTGCCGCGGGATGCTTCGGAAGATTTCGGAAATGCTTTGCTCGAACATTTTTTGCCCGAGTATCTTAAAACACATTCACCGCTTATCGAAAGGGCAACTATTGTGAAGGAAGGCGAGCTGACACCGCGATTTTCTTACCTGGCCGATTATGCAGGAATTTCAAGGTGAAGAAATTTTTTTGACTGAAATTCAGATTGTTAAGTAGCTAAAAAATAATCGGTCAGAGAGTACAGGAAATGCAACAATTCATTATATTGCAGCATCCTAACCAATAACCAAATGAAATGCCAGTTTGCCGGCGAATGTGGGTTTTATGCACGGTATGCCGGGTCAAAAAATCCTCTTTACAGAGGGTTTGTTTTGCGTTATTGCCATGGTGATGAATGCCGCTTTTGCGAGCGCATTCTGCATATGGATGAGCTGGTAAGTGAAGGGCTGGAAAATATGTTTCCCAGCGGACAGCTGCTGCCTCGCTAATGGCAATTGCTCCTGTGTACGGAAATGATTTTCATTTCCCATAGGTTATATTTTTCCCTTAGAATACTGGTATGAAAAAACCCCTGGCAGGGGGATATGGTCGGTATCCTGTTATAAACCCTATCCGGCTCTTTTCAAAAAGGAAAGTTTATTATTGAACCCGGGTACCATGAATTACCAAATTCAACCAGGCCATAGCAAAATTATTTTTAGAGGAAATTCGTCAATGGAAAAACTCAATTGACGAATCGACTAACAAAATCTAATCAGATTTTATACGGCGGGATTACCTCGATAAGTCAATAGAAACAATTTGTTTACATGTTTTTTGTGTTTCTATTGATTAATCGGTTGAATATTCTTAAGTTTTTCTATCTGCTTTAGAGGTTCAGTACTTCGGAATACATAAGTGCCGGCAACGAGAACATTGGCCCCTGCTTTGACAAGAAGAGGAGCTGTTTTATCATCTACTCCGCCGTCGACTTCAAGATGACACGCCGGATTTGTTGCGTTCATCATGTTTTTCAGTTCGCTTATTTTTTTATAGGAATGCTCAATGAACTTCTGGCCGCCGTAGCCCGGGTTGACCGTCATAATGAGTACCAGGTCAAGGTCGTGAAGAATATCCTTCAGCAGAGTGACGGGCGTGTGGGGATTCAGTGCTACGCCCGCTTTCATTCCGAGGGTATGGATGTGATGAACGGTGCGGTGCAGATGTGTACATGCTTCATAATGAACCGTAAGAATATCAGCTCCCGAATCCCTGAAGCGTTCCAAATGCCGGTCAGGTTCCGTAATCATCAGATGCACATCCAGCGGCTTTTTTGATATGCTTTTTATCTGACTGATTACGGGGAATCCGAACGTAAGGTTCGGAACGTAAACTCCGTCCATAATATCAAGATGCAGCCAGTCTGCTTCGCTGTTGTTGACAACTTCAACCGCATCGGAGAGATGCAGAAAATCAGCATTCAGAATGGACGGTGAAACAAGTACATTCATAGGCAATGTTTCTGCAAATGTAATGCTTACCCGGCAAAAAGCCAGCCGTAATCAATTCTTATTTCACCAGTTCGAGTCCTTCGGCTGCTGATTTATCTCCCGGCCTGTTGAGAAGGGTTTTCTGAAACAAAACTTTGGCTTCCTGGTTCTTTCCCATTTTGAATTTCGTCCAGGCAAGCATTATCAGTCCGTCATAATCGAATGGATATAGGTTGACCACTTTTTCGAACGTTTTTTCTGCCGCACTAAAATCTCCTCTGTTGTAGAGAATTAAACCTTTGCGGTAGCTTGCAATGGTATTGTTGGGGTCAATGGAAAGAATTTTGTCGTAAATATTCAGTACATCGTCCCATTTATTCAGGGCTGCTGCGGGAAAAGCATATCCGAAGCAAGGTTCGATGGCGTAGGGCATGAGTTCCATGGCCTTTTTATAATATTTCAGCGAAACTTCCTGCTGATTGTTCAGATAAGCAAGCCATCCCATACGAAGGTTGATTTCGTATGAGTTTTCACTGTATACCTTTTGCAGGGTTTCAAAAGCTTTTCCGTATTCCTTCTTTGCTTCCAGGTCATAACTTGTGCTGAATGCTTTGATAAGATCCTGGTGATTCTGCGCAAAGGTTTTCTGGCTAACTGTTAGTGCCAGAAGCACGATGATGAGTTTTTTTACTGATCTCATAGTTTCCATGATACACCTCCGGTTATTGAATAGGATGTAAAATTAATTTGGTTCATAATGATTTGCGATGAAGTGAATCTGCTTTCACCTTTCAGAAAGCTGCCTTTTATGTATATACTCCATCGGGAAGACGGAAGGAAATACAAAGTGGCATAGGCAAGCAGGGTGTAGGGGTTTTCCTGGTTGTATACAATATATCCCGTCGCATCGGAAAAACTATACATTTTGCCCTCTGATAATCCGATTTCCGACCAGCATTTGGATGTGATTTTCAAACCGGTTGTGATTTGCTGAATGCTATGAAAATTTCTTTCAGGATTTTGCTTCAGGAAATTCAGGTTATAGGTGGCGTATAAATTAAGATTTCCTAATGGATATATTCCGATTCCTGCTGTATGCTGCTGTGTATGTATGGAGCCAAACCAGACCTGGCTGTATGAATAGTCCATTGTGATAAGCCGGCCTGTTAAACTGGCTGATACACCAGCCAGGTAATCGTTCTGATAGGCATAAAGGATTTGTGTGCGGCTGGAATTTTTTTCGTACACATAAGGGTAATGCAGGTAAATATAGTGTCCCCACGTCGAAACTGTTACACCCGGAAGCGGTTGCAGTGAAACGTTCAAATAATACTGATACTGGTTTAGCCAGGAGGTAAAAAGGTAATCTCTAACTGATGTTTTTTCGTAATTGGTACTTTGTTGTTTGAAGTTTGTAAACGAATGAATGAGACGTACCCTTTTACCGGCGAACTGGGTAAATGTCAGATTCAGATTATGCATTTGTTCAGGTATCTGCTGTTTCCCTTCGGGTGCATCAGGTATAGGGAATGAAAAGGGCTCCGGCCGGAACGTACGGTAGGTGTAATCAGTTGAGAAACCGTTAATAAAGCGTGGCTGGATGCCTAATCTTCCCTGGGTTTCAGGGGAAAGATCCGTTCCTGCAAGGTGAGCGTCCATTTCTCTGTTGAGGAAGAGATAGGAATAATAAAGGTATTCCAGGGCAACCTGGCTGCTGGGATCAAATTGCAACGCTTTCCGGAAATGTGGAATAGCGAGGGAGTACTTGTGTTTTTCATAATAGGCAATCCCCATGCGCATCCGCAAATAGTAAAAGTCAATGCCATCTCTGATAAAGGTTTTACCCGCATGGGTCAGGGAATCCCATTTCTGTTCCAGATAATACCGGTAGGTGAGAGCATCTGCTCTGAAAATGCCGGCAGGAGTTTGAGCCTCCGCGGTATTCACAGCTCCGCGAATGATAACGCCAAGCAGAATAAGATAACGAATTCTGAATCTAATCTTCATACACAGCAATTTTGCCAATCCCATTCTGTGTTACTGCGCTTTCAAAACGTATCCTTTTTCTTTTTCTGAAGGCATATTCCCTGGTAACTTCCGAAAATATCCTTATTTCATTGGATGAAAGGACAGTATTTTCTGTTTTGTTGTGCAATGTATATCTGGCATGCATAAACTGAAGGAACGGAGCCAGGATATCCTGCGCAACCAGCTCATGCGGTTTGAATATCTGAAAAGCAGGTATTTCTGATTCAATAGCCTTATCAGCATCAGTGCTCAGAACAACTTCATAATATGCCAGATAGAAGCAGTATAGCAACGATTTTCGCTTTCCTTCATAATGGACGAAACGGAAGAACACCCCGTCATTGACAAAATAGGCGGCCGATTTATACCGGGGGCAATAAAGGTATGATTCATTATAGATGTTGGTTGCAACTTCCCATGTTGCGGTTGTTTCTTTTCCGTTCAACGAAAAAGTTGCTTCAATTTTCTGTCCGGGTACCAGATCGAATGCATTCTTGAGCAGAGGATGAACAGTTACATTGGATACAATATCGTTTTGGGAAGGAGACCGGAATTGATGCAGGAATTTTCCATTTTCTTTTGTTACAAGATAATGACTTATCGGATACTGAATGGTTCTGGAACCGATGTAGGGTGTTGTTTGCAACTGAAAATGAAGATGAGGGTATGGAGAACGTCCCGAATTTCCGCTTGCCCCGATAATCTGGCCTGCTTTAATCTGTTCTCCTGGTTTTACTTTGATGCTGCCTTTTTTTAGGTGACTCATCTGGCTGTATAGATTAGGGGTGTGTTTAATAACAACCGTATTTCCCCAGTTTTTTGCCAGGTTTACTTTACCTATCGGGTTGTCATCCACCTCATTTTCAACAGCAACAACTTCCCCATCGGCTGGAGCAATAACCGGCTTGCCAAAGCAGTAATAATCTTCGGGTTCCAGTCCTTCTCCTGTATATTGCATTTTAAGAGCGTCTGTTATAACAAAATCCCAGGCAAAACGCCAGTCGTCCTGATGGGTATATTCTCCATCATAACCCTGCGATACTGTCCATTCACCCCAGAAAGGAAGTTTGACTGGAATAAGATGAGTATAGCGGAACCGCTCATTGGAAACGCGTGCGCTGTAAAGATTTTCTTCCGGAGTTTTTCTTTGTATTAATACTTCAGTCATCCTTGACGACCTGTTGCTCCTGAGCCGGAAAGCATAAAGGAACAATAAGACAATAAAATTAAAAGGAAGGGAATAAACCGGAAGCTGAAAAAGGTTGAAAATGTTCTGAAAACCAAGTGAAACGAAGGCAACCATGGGTGTTACGATAACAGCCCAGAGGTACGAGTCAACAGAAGGAATAAAAAAGTATCCGCCGATTGCAATAGCTGTCAATATATAATTGAATCCTATATAACTGTATCCGAGGGAAGAAATATCCGCTCCGATCATTCTGTAAAATAACCAAGCACTGTAAAACCCGATCAGGGAGAGAGAAAAAGCTATGCGCGAAAAGAAAAATAAACCGACGGCAATAAGGGCACCAGCAAAAAGGTTGTACTGAAAGAAGATAGCGCCGAGCGATTCAAGGTAGATTTTTATGGATCCGGGGATGGGTAGTTTATTGCTTTCTTCATACAGACGAACCAGCTGGCTTCCCCCCAGTTTGTACAATTCGTTCAGAAAGAAAATGGTTCGGGGACTAAGGGAAAGTGCGCTGAAATTTCTTGTGGCCAGTATTACTATCCATACAGATATCAGAAATGGAATGCTTAAAAATGGCAGACTGTATTTGTAAAGAACACCCTGCACTGCAACGGTGAGAAAAACGATAAAAACTGAGGTAATAACAATAAGGAACAGGAGGAGGGGAGAGGGTTCAAAAAAGATCCCCATACAGAGTGCAGTCAGCAGGCTGTTAAAGCCATAGATTCCTTTTTCGGTAAGCTTCCTGTCGTACCCAATCAGCCAGGCTGTAGAATGCGAGGTAATCACAGCCAGAAGTCCGGCCAGACCGGCATACGGATGAATAAACGTAACAAGAAGCAGAAGGATTCCGAATACTGCATTTCCGGAAAAAAATACCTGCGAGTAACTTGTCAGTACCCCTTTGAAATAGGCCAAGACGTTTTCTGTCGTTATTTTAGTCATTTCTGCTGCAAATGATCGGGAACGGATTCTGATGCTTTTAATGTTTCGAGTGTTTCCTGTTTTCTGAGGGTATGAACCCTGCCTTGCATATCGATGAGAACAACGTTAGGGCGGTATGTGATAAACTGCATCCATTGGGTCATGTTGTATGCTCCCGTCCTGGTAATGACAATCCGGTCACCTCTCCGGAGTAAAGGAAGGACAACCGCAGGTCTGATTACGTCGATGTTCATGCACAGAGGTCCATATACAATGGTTTCTTCCGTCATTTCCGATGGGGATTTGACAGGAGCTATGTGGTGGTCGTACCAGAAGGCGGTAAAGAGAATATTTACTCCGGCATCAATGATGATGGCTCTTTTCCCGTCAGGAAGTCGCTTATTGGCCAGTACAGTTGAAAAAAGAAATCCGGCTTCATCAATAAGTGCCCTGCCTGATTCCAGAATCAGCAGAGGTAATCTTTCAGGAGGAAGGGAAGAGTTAATAAGAGCACTTGTAATGGCCTCGGCATAATCTTCAAAGGAAGGCGCCGCATCGGTTCCCGGAAGGTATGTTCCGCGCAGTGTGTTTTTCGAAGCAAATCCTCCTCCGATATCAATATACTCCAGGGCAAAGTGGTACTTTGAATAAAGCTGGCTGGCCATTTCGGCCATTTTGGAAGCAGCAGCATGGTAAGCAGAAGGCTCCAGAATGTAGGTTCCAATGTGTGTATGCAAACCTTTCAGATCAATTGCGCCTGATAGCATTATCCTGTTTAAGGCTTCCCAGGCTTCTCCGTTTTCATAATTAAAGCCGAACCGGTCCCATGAAGGATAAATTCCGGTATTCATATTGATCCGGATTGCAACTCTCGGTTTAACGGATGAAGATTTGGACAGTTCAATGAGCTGGAACAGTTCATCAAAGTGGTCAATATGAATGAGGGATTTGTTTTCTATTGCCAGTTTCAGATCTTCTTCCTGTTTCGAAGGGCCATTAAAAATGATTTTTTCACCGGCGATGCCATTTTTCAACGCTTTGTGGTATTCAAATCCCGAAACAACTTCGGCCCATGACCCTTCCTGATGAAAAATCCGGCATACAGCATCAAGATAATTGGTCTTATATGACCAGGCAAATTGCACCTTCGGGTAGCGAACGGAAAATGCCTGATAGGCCTTGCGATATGTATGGCGGATAGTTTTCTCGGAAAGAACAAAGAGGGGCGATCCGAACTGATCCATGAGCGAATCGACTGTTACTCCGTCAATAGCATGTATCGGCTCTATTTTGTTTTTCATTCCGAATTTGGCCGGTACCCCCAGAGAAATCTTTTTGATAAAGGGTCTTTCAAAAGGCTGTTTTGTGTTCATACTACAATTCTCCTTGTGTATTAAGTTTTTCAAAATCTTTAATATCGACTATCATATCATAGGAAAAGCGCACAAACATCTTTCCTATTGTGTATTTTGCAAAGGGTTGTACAGGAATTCCAAGTGCCAGTTTAACAAGGGCTTCGGGAATATTCTGGCCGGCACCTACAGCCAGGTAGACCCAGGCGGGAATTCTGGGATTGATTTCAATCACGAAAAACTCGTCATTTAAGTTTTTAATGATTTCCAGTTCCATGCCACCTTTCCATTTGGTACTGGAAATAATCTTGCGGGTAAGATCCATGAGTCTCGGTTCATCAATTGTTATGCCGCCCCAGGCCTTTCCCTTGTCGGTGATGTATGTTTTTCGCATGGCCACTGCTCCGACAGTTGTTCCGTTTCCGTCACCCAGGGCAATTACATTTACTTCGGTGCCTTCGACGAACTGCTGAACCACAACAGGCAGGCCCCATTTTGCGCTGATTTTGAAAAGGTAATACTGTGCCTGTTCAATGGAATTGGCAATATAGGCTTCATAATACTTGCCTTTCACCAGAACGGGGAAGTGCAGTTTTTTTACTGCCTCTTCCATTTCGGAAACAGAAAACACTGGAATGCTTTCCGGGACGTTGATTTCATATTTTTTCCCGAAGGCCGGAAGGTTGGATTTGCTGCGTTCATTAAACTGACCGGGAGTTGGAAGAAAAGTATGGATTCCTTTCTGCAAAAGCGTTTTTTCTGCCTTCATGAAAGCCGTCAGCTCCGCATCAAAATTGGGAATCACAACATCAATGGATTCTCTGGCGTGGATTTCCAGAATTCTGTTCATAAGCGCATCCGAACCTTCCGAAGGATAGGGAACAAGATATGACTTGTCAACCAGATCCCTCATATAAATTCCGGGTTCAAGATTTTCATAAGCCAGACCAATAATCCGGGCATCGAAAAAGGAGGATTCCCTTATCCCTCTGATGACCGGAATTCCAGGTCCAGGACTGTCAATATTGTTCAATCCGGTAACTGCAACAGTGATTTTTCTCCTGTTCATATTTTTTTGTTTTCAATCTTCAGGTTTACGATGTCAGTTGGCTTTAGTTCCCGTTCTCAATGAGCTGGTATTGTTTCAGCATCTCCAGAAAATCCAGATAGTACCGCTCAAGCGACGCTTCGTCGGTATCATATTTTTGCAGTAAATGCTGTTTAATTTCCTCGTCACTCTTGTTTTCTTTTGCCATGTTAATGATTTCCAGCCCGATCTGATTCAGCGTGAATGATTCACCGGTGGACGGATTAAAGACGTATCCTGTTTCACTGATGGCGATGTTCTTTTTTAGTTTCATAGATAGAATTTTTTATTCATCAGATTTTCATGCTGCTATTGCATCCTTTAAAAAGAATCTTTTTATTATCCGGTTTTATAGTGTGATCATTTGATGTAAAATTATGGAAGAAGTTTAATGTGGGTACAAACATTTCTGAAGTTTGTCTGATTTTCCGGGGTTTTTGTCTGGATTTTCCAGGACTCTGTACTCAGATTTATTTCCTTTGCGGAAAGGGAAAGATACCGTAAAAGTGGCTGTGCGGCCGGAATATAAACACCTGTCGGCTCTCTTTCGCTTTTTGCACATCAGAATCCTGAAACACGGAACAATAGCAAAGCACCCTGAAAAGCAAAATGCATACCGATAACAAAAGAATGGAATCTGCTGCCATCTCTGTCGGGTAGAATGTTACCGGAAGGACGGAGCTTTGTAAACGGATAACTTAAAAGCCTGATAGACAGGATATTACCCAAGGTACGATTTCAGCAATTTACAGCGGGTAGTGTTTTTAAGGCGTTTGATGGCTTTTTCCTTTATCTGGCGGACCCGTTCCCTGGTGAGCTGGAATGCTTCAGCAATTTCTTCGAGTGTGTACGGATGTTTCCCGTTAAGTCCGTAATACATGCGAATTACATCAGCTTCGCGCTGGGTGAGGGTAGTAAGAACCCTTTCAATTTCGCGCCGGAGTGAGTCGGTAAGCAATCCTTTATCGGGGCTGGGCGATTCAATGTTTGTCAGAACATCGTACATGGTTCCCTCCTCGTCATTTCCCAGAGGGGCGTCCATGGACACATGTTTCCCAGCGTTCCTCAGGGTTTCTTTAATTTCTTCGGAGGCAATTTCCAGAGCCTGGGCAATTTCATTGAGAGAGGGTTCCCGCTCGTACTTCTGTTCCAGCTCTGCAAATGTTTTGTTGATTTTGTTGATGGAACCGATTTTATTGAGGGGTAGTCTGACAATCCGTGCCTGTTCTGCAAGGGCCTGGAGGATAGACTGCCGGATCCACCAGACGGCGTAGGAAATGAACTTAAAGCCCCGGGTTTCATCAAAGCGCTGTGCTGCCTTAATCAGTCCGAGGTTTCCTTCATTGATGAGGTCGGGAAGGCTGAGGCCCTGGTTCTGGTATTGTTTTGCGACTGAAACAACAAAACGCAGATTGGCTTTTACCAGGGTGTGAAGGGCTTCATTGTCACCGTGCCGTATGCGACGCGCCAGTTCAACTTCTTCTTCGGCCGTAAGCAAATCAACACGCCCGATTTCATGCAGGTATTTATCAAGGGAGGGGGTTTCCCTGTTGGTGACCTGCTTGGTGATCTTTAGCTGTCTCATGCTTTTAAGGTTTCGTATGGTTTAACCGGTCATAATCTGTACAGGAAATAACGAATCATCCATTCTTCCTCCCTGCCGCAGGCCTGTCCCGGTACACTGAAACCCATCTGCAAGGCCTTGAGAGCAATCCGTCTCAGGTGCTGACTAAAGTAATTAAAAAAAATAAAATTGTTTTTGCTGAAAAAAATTTTTGCTGATTTTTTGCTATTTCTTGCCAATGTTTTATACTTGCAGTGAATTTCACAGACGTCAAACCGTCAAATAGATATTCTGAATTTATTCCCTGAGTCCATATACGGTTCGATGATTGGAGGCGCCGGAACACAGTGAGCGGGAACCACCATGAATCATTGTAATCATCATACTGCCGACAAGGGGATTTGCTGTATAACATATTTAATTTACGTATGTACGACATTATCGAACTCAACAAGAAGCTCCTTCCTGAGCTGAGAGAAATTGCCAAATCATTGCAGATCAAGCGGGTAGAATCCCTTCGAAAGCAGGATCTGATTTACAAAATCCTGGATCAGCAGGCCATCCTTGCTAACCAGAACAAGGCAAAAACCGATGGCCAAAGCCAGAATGCCAGAGCCGATCAGGCCCGGTCAGGTGAAAGACGCCGGGGCCGACCGCCGAGGGATTTCCGACAGAAAGACGAAGGTGCAGTGAGGGACAAGGGGCCGAATGTTGAGTCATCACCTGTTCCGGAAAGTAAGGCTGAAGTTGACAGGCCGCTTCACCCCGAAAGGGAAGACCTTCTGCTGAACGGAAATGGCAAGGAGGATACGGAACTACTTATCCCGCCCGATACATTTACCGAAACCGAACCCGAACTCCTTCCTGAAGCTGCTGTTCCTGAAGAAAAAACTGAACCTGCAGCTGAGGAGTTGCCACCTCAGGACCGGTCATTCAGACCAAAATACCCCCAGGAACGCCGCTCCATTGATCTTCCTTATGATTTTGAAGGAGCTATTGTAAATACCGGCGTATTGGAAATCATGCCCGACGGTTACGGGTTCCTTCGTTCACCGGATTATAATTACCTGAGTTCACCGGATGATATTTATGTTTCTCAGTCACAGATAAAACATTTCGGATTAAAAACCGGCGACACCATTAAAGGAACAGTGAGGCCTCCGCGGGAAGGAGAAAAATATTTTCCGTTGGTGAAAATAGAAGAAATTAACGGACGCAGTCCCGATTTCATCCGTGACCGGGTTCCGTTTGATTTTCTAACACCTCTTTTCCCGGAGGAGAAGTTTACCCTTGTTGGCCCGAAGAGCAACAATCTTTCTGTGCGCATAGTTGATATGTTTGCTCCCATCGGGAAGGGACAGCGCGGCCTTATAGTTGCCCAGCCCAAAACAGGGAAAACCATGCTGCTGAAAGATATTGCCAATGCCATTGCGGCCAATCATCCGGAGGTTTACCTCATGATCCTTCTTATTGATGAACGGCCTGAAGAAGTTACCGATATGGCCCGCAGTGTGAATGCTGAAGTAATAGCCTCTACATTTGATGAACCGGCCGAGCGCCATGTGCGGGTGGCCAACATCGTTCTTGAAAAGGCCAAACGCCTGGTAGAGTGCGGGCATGACGTAATGATCCTTCTTGACTCCATCACACGGCTTGCCCGTGCCTTTAATACGATTGCTCCGGCATCAGGAAAAGTACTCTCCGGCGGTGTTGACTCGAACGCACTGCAGAAACCCAAACGATTCTTCGGTGCCGCACGGAATATTGAGAATGGCGGTTCGCTGACCATCCTGGCCACTGCCCTCACGGAAACAGGTTCTAAAATGGACGATGTTATCTTTGAGGAATTCAAAGGTACGGGCAACATGGAACTTCAGCTTGACCGCAAACTGGCCAATAAACGGGTATGGCCTGCAGTTGACATTAACGCTTCCAGTACACGCCGCGAAGAGTTACTTCTGGACAAGGAAATGCTTAATAAAATCTGGATTTTACGGAACTATCTGGCTGATATGAATTCCATTGAGGCGATGGAGTTTCTGCGCGACCGCATGGCTCGTACCCAGTCGAACGAAGAGTTCCTCATTTCGATGAACAGTGATTAATACCATTTTCCGAGGAAAGAAAACATGTTTTTTCTTTTTACCCGAGGAAAGATGATAAAAATCATCTTTTTCAGGGAAGGACACCTGATATGCAAATATCTGCAAAACAAAGACTTTAATTCTTATTTAAAAACGTTCTGAATAATCTGCATTTTCATGCAGAATGTACCATTTGTATTAATTTTGTACCTTCTTTTAAAAAGGTAAGTTTTTGCTATTTAACTACTTAATTCTATAAGACATGACAAAGAATAAAAAATTTGTAACCTGCGACGGTAATTATGCTGCTTCGCATGTTGCATACATGTTCAGTGAGGTGGCAGCCATTTATCCTATTACTCCGTCATCTACCATGGCGGAAAATGTGGACGAGTGGGCTGCCCACGGGAGAAAAAACATTTTCGGTGATCCTGTGAAGGTGGTTGAGATGCAGAGCGAAGCTGGCGCCGCGGGTGCCGTGCATGGTTCTCTTCAGTCAGGTGCTCTTACCACTACCTTTACAGCCTCGCAGGGGTTACTTCTTATGATTCCCAACATGTATAAAATTTCCGGGGAACTTCTTCCGGGAGTTTTTCATGTTTCGGCACGTTCTCTTGCCGCACAGGCCCTGTCGATTTTTGGCGATCACAGTGATGTGATGGCTACCCGCCAGACCGGTTTTGCCATGCTGGCTACCGGAAGTGTGCAGGAAATTATGGACCTAGCTGCTGTCGCCCATCTTTCAGCCATTAAATCGCGCGTGCCTTTTCTTCATTTCTTTGATGGTTTCCGTACTTCAGCCGAGATACAGAAAGTTGAGGAAATCGATCAGGAAGAACTGGTTAAACTGCTTGACTGGAAAGCTCTTCAGGAATTCCGCGACCGGGCTCTGAATCCGGAACATGCTGTTACCCGTGGTACTGCTCAGAACCCTGATATTTATTTCCAGACCCGTGAAGCCGCCAACCGGTTTTACGATGCAGTTCCCGATATTGTTGAAAACTACATGAAGGAAATTTCCCGGATTACCGGACGGGAGTATCATCCTTTTACCTATTACGGCCATAAGGAGGCCGAACATATTATTGTTGCCATGGGCTCCGTTACGGATACCACAAAGGAAGTTGTTGATTACCTGATGGCAAAAGGAGAAAAGGTGGGTGTTATTTCGGTGCACCTTTATCGTCCTTTCTCCCATAAATATTTCCTTAATGTTCTTCCTTCCACAGTAAAGAGAATTGCTGTTCTTGACCGTACCAAAGAACCCGGAGCAGCAGGCGAGCCGCTCTACCTCGATGTGGTGGATGTGTTCTACACAAAGAAGGAAAAACCGCTGATCGTTGGTGGCCGTTACGGACTCAGCTCAAAGGACACCACTCCTGCCCAGGTTCTGGCAGTATTTGAGAACCTGAAAATGAACGAACCCAAGAACCATTTCACGGTTGGTATTGTTGATGATGTAACCTTCCTTTCCCTGCCGGTGAAAGAAGACATCAGTGTTGTAGCCAAAGGAACCTTTGAAGCCAAATTCTACGGAATCGGCTCCGACGGCACAGTAGGCGCCAATAAGAACTCAATCAAGATCATTGGAGATACCACCGAAAAGTACGCACAGGCATATTTTGCCTACGACTCCAAAAAATCAGGTGGTGTAACCGTATCGCATCTCCGTTTTGGCAATCAGCCTATCAGGGCTCCTTACCTGGTAAATAATCCTGATTTTGTTGCATGCCATGTTCCGGCCTATCTTGGCAAATATGACATGCTGAAAGGCCTCAAGAAGGGAGGTACCTTCCTTCTTAACTCCATGTGGGATGCCGAGGAGACAAAGAAACGTCTCCCCGATGACATGAAGAAGTACATGGCCGAAAACAATATTCGGTTCTTCATCATTAATGCTACCAAGCTTGCACAGGAAGTCGGACTGGGAAATCGGACCAACACCATTATGCAAAGCGCTTTCTTCAAAGTTGCCAATGTGATTCCGTATGAAAAAGCACTCGAAGAGATGAAGAAAGCCGTTAAGAAGACGTTCGGGCTCAAAGGCGAAGATATTGTGAAGATGAACATAGCGGCCATTGAACGGGGTGGTGAAGTGGAAGAGATTCCGGTGCCGGCTGAATGGAAAGCGCTTCAGCCAGTTAAAACTGATGAAAATGGCGATTTGCCGGAATTCATCAAAAAGGTTATGATACCCATGAACCGCATGAAGGGAGATGATCTCCCGGTGAGTGCTTTTCTGGGACGCGAAGACGGAACCTTTCCTGCCGGAACCACAGCTTATGAAAAGCGCGGCATTGCAACCCATGTACCGCGATGGATTCCCGAAAATTGTATCCAGTGCAACCAGTGTTCCTTTGTATGTCCTCATGCATGCATTCGTCCGTTCCTGTTTGACGAGAAGGAAAAGGCCGGATTACCCGAAGGAACCCAGGTTATTAAGGCTACGGGAAAAGCACTGGATGGTTTGAGCTACCGGATTCAGGTAAGTGTGCTCGATTGCACAGGTTGCGGAAATTGTGTTGATAATTGTCCGGCCAAAACCAAAGCTCTGGAACTGGTGCCTCTCGAAGAAGAGATGGATCAGGTGGAACGCTGGAATTACATTACCAGGAACGTTACCTATAAAGACCATCTGCTTCCGAAAGAAGCTGCGGTTAAAAACAGCCAGTTTGCCCAGCCTTTGTTTGAGTTCTCAGGAGCTTGTGCAGGTTGCGGTGAAACGCCGTACATTAAACTGGTTACCCAGTTGTTTGGTGAGCGGATGATTGTGGCCAATGCAACAGGCTGTTCTTCCATTTATGGTGGCTCGGCCCCTTCCACTCCTTATACTATTGGTCAGAGAGGGAAAGGAGTAGCCTGGGCCAATTCACTGTTTGAAGACAATGCCGAATATGGTTTCGGAATAGCTTTAGGAACCAAAAAACTGAGGGAACGTATTGCCCTGCTTATGCAACAGGCTTTGCAGGATGGTCAGCTTTCGGAGGAAACCAAAGCAGCCTTTACAGAATGGCTGCAGGGCAAAGACAATGCCCCTGCTTCAGAACTTGCATCCGAAAAGGTTCTCAAAGCACTCGAAAAGGAAAAACATCCCGTGGCATCTGAAATCCTGAAACTGAAACAATATCTTGTTAAGAAATCGGTCTGGATCTTCGGCGGCGACGGATGGGCATACGATATTGGTTACGGTGGTCTCGACCATGTACTGGCTTCGGGTGAGGATGTAAATGTTCTCGTGCTCGATACGGAAGTGTATTCCAATACCGGTGGTCAGGCCTCGAAATCAACTCCTGTAGGTGCTGTTGCCAAGTTTGCTGCCTCGGGAAAGAAAATCCGCAAGAAAGACCTTGGCATGATGGCTATGTCGTATGGATATGTGTATGTTGCCCAGGTGGCAATGGGTGCCAGCCAGGCTCAATACCTGAAAGCTATCAGGGAAGCGGAAGCATATCCTGGTCCAAGCCTCATCATTGCCTATGCTCCGTGTATCAACCATGGTATCCGGGCCGGAATGGGCAAATCGCAGGCACAGGAAGAACTGGCCGTACAGTGTGGTTACTGGACTCTGTACCGGTACAATCCTCTTCTGGAACAGCAGGGACAGAATCCCTTCCAGCTCGATAGCAAGGAACCCAAATGGGAAGAATTCCAGAACTTCCTGAACAGTGAAATCAGATACACCGCATTGAAAAAGTCATTCCCTGCCGAAGCCGCTGAATTATTCAAGGCGGCTGAAGAAAATGCCAAATGGAGGTACAATACCTACAAGAGGCTTGCGGCACTGGATTATTCAGCGCAGAAACAAGGATAGGAACTCCACCGTGAATGCCCTGACGTTTTGTTTTCGGGCATTACTTCCTTATATACACAGACGGTCGACGCCCGGCGTCAACCGTCTGATGTTTTGTTGTGCTTCCGACTACTTTTATTTCTTTTCCTCTATCTTTGCAGGGTATTAAAACATTTTCCCGGTCAGGTTGTTAAAAACAGTATGGGTAGAGTTCTGGCACTGGACATTGGGCAGAAGCGCATCGGAGTAGCGGTAACTGATCCGGCAGGTATCATTGCAACAGGTTTGGAAACGCTTGGGGTTGATGCTCTTTTCCCGTTTCTTGATGCATACCTTAAGGAAGAAAAAATTGATCGGATTGTGGTGGGATGGCCTGTTACAATGAGAAACCAGCCGTCGGATGCTATACGCTATATTCAGCCGGTAGTAAAAAAACTGCGTGCCAGATATCCTGGTATCCCCCTGGAGCAGGTCGATGAACGGTTTACTTCTTCCCTGGCGCACCAGGCTATGCTGGAAGGCGGACTTCCCCGGAAAAAAAGACAGGACAAGGCACTGGCCGATCGCCTGAGCGCAGTGATTATTCTTCAGTCATGGCTTGAAAAAGAAAAATTTGGTCGTAAACATTAAACTATTTGCATGATTTATCCTATTTACCTATACGGACATCCGGTGCTTCGCAAAAAAGCCGAACAAATTGGCCCCGATTATCCGGGTCTAAAGGATTTTATTAACGATATGTTTGAAACCATGAAGGTATCAGACGGAATTGGCCTTGCGGCACCGCAGGTTGGCAAATCGATCAGTCTTTTCCTGGTCGATGGTTCGGATATGGCCGAAGATGATCCATCCATGGCAGGCTTCAGGAAGGTTTTTATTAATGCCGAAATCGTTGAAGAAACCGGTGATGAATGGGCGTATAATGAAGGATGTCTTAGTTTTCCAGGTATTCACGAAGATATTGTGCGGCCTTCGGTAATCCGGATACGGTATTATGATGAGAATTTTGTCCTTCATGAAGATGTGTTCGATGGCATGAAAGCCCGCATCATACAACATGAATATGATCATGTCCAGGGAATCCTTTTTATTGACCGCATGATGCCTTTGAAAAGAAAAATGCTGGCTGGCAGGCTTAAGGCAATTTCAAAAGGAAAAGTTGAAACACGCTACCGTTTTGTTACGGCAGCTTCTGTTAAAGCTTCGAAATCATCTGTCTGAAAGATTCTTCCTGTTTTGGCTGTTCGTATAAGACAGTTTTCCGGCCAATAAAACCTACCGCTTTGTAAGCTTTTTCTGCAGGAAATGTTTCCCGAACTTTTGTTCAGGCAGGGAAATATCTTTTCGTCAATGAAACAGCATTGCTTTTTATATCAATACGTCCCTGAAATGAACTAAATTTGTATGTACGGAACGGAAAATGTACCGCTTATGTTAATCAGACTTTATGAACAAAATCCAAGTGCACGGCATGTAAAAATGGTGGCCGACATTTTGCGGCAAGGCGGAACAGCCATCTATCCCACTGATTCCGTGTATGGTCTGGGATGTGATTTGTTCAGCTCCAAAGCAATTGACCGGATTGCACAAATCAAGGGTATTAAGCCGGAAAAGGCGTATTTCTCGGTCATTTTTGCTGACCTGAGCCATTTGTCTGATTTTACTCTTCCCCTTAACAACAACGTTTTTAAATTGATGCGGCGCAACCTTCCCGGGCCCTTTACCTTCATACTGCCTGCCAACCATAACGTCCCGAAAATTCTTAAAGGACGCAAGAAAACAATAGGAATCCGTATTCCCGATAACCGTATTATCCTTGATATTGTTCGCGAACTCGGACATCCGCTTGTTACAACCTCTGTGCATGACGATGATGCCATTCTTGAATATACTACTGACCCGGAACTTATCTATGAAAAATACGGCAAGATGGTCGATGTGGTTGTTCATGGAGGATATGGCCATAACGTTCCTTCTACTATAATCGACTGCACGGATGAAGAACCTGTGATTGTCCGTGAGGGTTTGCGGATGCCTGAACTGTAATTCTTTATTCTTCTCTCACAAAAGCTCCGCTCCATGCTACCGGATGGAAAGGAACATTATTCCGGCTGAAAAATTCGGCATACCGTTTATTGCAACCGTCCGGAACGGAAGCGTCCGATACTACAAGATCCGGCCTGAAGTATGTCATTAAAGCCGATGGTGCCTGAAATTTTTTGCCGGTAATAATCAGGATGTGGGCTTTTATTATCTGCTGTCGGGATGGGATGTTCATATCTTCCGTAAGGACAATGTTTTTGCCGGGCAGGGCAATCAATCGGCAGCCATCGGAAAGCCTGAGAGAGAAAGCGGATTCCCGGGTATCTTCCGGCCATATTCCGTCAGGACCCATAAGAACGGAAGGTTCAATGTTCTCTTTAATCCGGAAATTCTCCGTCTTTGAAAGAATGTATTCCGGCCTTTTCATTGCCAGGCTATCGCACAAAATAATCCGGCATTTTCCGGCCCTTATGGAAATAACAGAATAGTGCGGCAAATCATATACAGCCACCAGGTCGTTTTTGCTATTCTGCCACTTTTGTTCAGCCGAAATGAGCAGACTTCCTGAAAATCCAATCATAGCCAGCTGGAGCAGGTACGCCTTTTTGTAATATAGAAAAATGGCCAGAAAGAGGATGGAGGTTCCAAGAAGTGCCATCTGAACCGGCGTTATCCATAATCCGGTAATTACAGATCCCGGCAGGGTTTCAATGAAGTGTGTACTATGGTTCAGTACGGAAGTCAGAAAAGTCAGGATAGCAGAAAGAATAGATGCCGGGAAGGACCACCAGGCAATAAGATAGAGGGTGACGATGCCGTAAAGAAGAATACCGGCCAGCGGGACTGCCACAAGGTTTGCCAGGATAAAATAAACAGGAAACTGATGAAAATAGTATATACACAGAAGGAATGTTCCGGCCTGGGCAGAGAGTGTTAAAGCAACCAAAGACCATATTTTTGCAAACAGCGGATTTCGGGGTTCCCAGAGAAGTGCAATTTTGGGATAAAAAGCCCCGATAGAAGCTACTGCTGCCGCAGAGAGCTGAAATCCCGGCTGGGCAATAAGGAAAGGTTCAGCCACCAGGATCACAAATACAGCTGAAGCCAGAATATTGAGTGAACTCACCTTTCGGTTGAGCAACCCGGCTGCGGTAAAAAACGAAAACATGGTAGCTGCGCGAACTACCGAAGGAGAAAGTCCTGTAAGGAAGGCATACCCCCACAAAACGCATAAACCCAGAAGACTCCTTATAATTCTCCCCCATTTCTTCCGCTGCAGGAAAAAGGTAATGTACTGAAAGAGCAGGTAAATGATTCCGACGTGAAGACCACTCACGGCCAGTATATGCATGGCCCCTGCCGAGCGGTAAGCTCTCATGGTATCCTCTGTCAGATCTTCTCTGTAGCCAAGTGAAAGAGCCGCCATTACCCCCCTTTCTTTTTCAGGGATCTTATACTTTTTAAGGATTTCAAGAAGATACTCTCTGGCCTCCCATGCCAGAGACCGTATGGTGCTACTACCTGAGGGAAACCAGATGATTTTTTCGTCTCTGATTCTGGCATAACCTGAGATTCCCCGGAGAAGAAGATATCTTCCGTAATCAAATTCTTCCGGATTTTTAGGTTGCGGCAGAGGTTGCAGTTGACCTGAAAAGCAAAATCGATTCCCGGGCTTCACTGCATCCATATTGCCCTCAAAATAAATGACCAGACGGAAATGTACAGGAAACGGAATTTTATCGTCGATTTTGTTTATGATACGGCATACTGCGGTGGGTGCACCATTGGCTGTTTTCCCGGGTTCCAGAATTTCGGCAACATATACTCCTTCTTTTTTTTCGGGTAGTATGTTCTGAATCCGTGCTATTTTCTGAGAGGAGAGGAACCATCCGGCAGTAAAGAGGAAAAGCACTGCTATCATCCCGAACACGTAACGCAACCTGTAATTCTTTTTTGTAAAAAAGAACCCTGCGATCAAAGCTGTAAAGAGTATCAGCAGCAGAATCGTTCCTGTCCATCCCGCAAGCCATGTATTTTTCAGACCGACGGCAACTCCGGTTCCCCAGGGGATGAGGATCCTGACCATGGGTAATTTTCTGATATCTTCAGCTGTTGTGTTCATAATGAGCTGTGGGAAAGGATACTCTAAAATATTAAGTATTTTTCTAAAGAACCATAGACAGAAAGTATTGAATCCGGTTTTTAAAAATATTTTTCAAATTTTCTCTGAGAAAGCAACTTTTTCCCTCAGGATTTGTTATCTTTTAAACCCCAAAACATTAAACCTATGACAGATTTATCAGTTACATATCTTGGATTGCGTCTTAAGAATCCTATTATAGTAGGTGCGTGCAATCTTTCTTCCAGGCCGGATTTTTTTGAAAAGGCAGAAAAGGCAGGTGCTGCTGCCATTGTTTATAAGTCGCTCTTTGAAGAGCAGATTCAACTGGAAAGATTTCAGATGGAAGAAGATCTGGAGCTTTATAATGAGCGGAATGCAGAAATGGTAAAGCTGTTCCCCTCCCTGCAGCATGCTGGTCCTGAAGAACATCTGAACGGACTTCGTAAGGCAAAAAAAAGCATCAGTATTCCTTTAATAGCAAGTCTTAATGCTGTTTTGGAGCCAACCTGGGTAGAATATGCCCGTGAAATTGAAAATACAGGGGTGGATGCCCTTGAACTGAACTTTTATGCCGTGCCGCACGATGAAGATGTTCAGGGAATGCATATTGAAAAGGAACAAAAAAGAATTCTTGAGGCGGTTGTTAAGGCGGTTAAAATACCGGTGAGCGTCAAACTCAGTCCGTTTTATTCCAACCCGCTGCACGTGATTTCTGAGTTTGATAAGGCCGGGGCTAAGGGTTTTGTGCTTTTTAACCGGTTGTTTCAGCCCGAAATTGATATTGATACCGAAAAGCATATTTCACCATGGAACCTGAGTTCTCCTGAAGATCACAAGCTGTCTCTGCGTTATGCAGGATTGCTGTGGGGAAAGATTGCAGCCGATATATGTGCCAGTACTGGTATTTACACGGGACATGATGTCGTCAGGATGATTCTTGCAGGAGCACAATGCGTGCAGGTGGTGAGTACCATTTATGTCAACAAGCTCGATCATATCGGGAAAATGCTTGCTGAAATGGAATCATGGATGGAGAAACACAAATATTCTTCTCTGGATCATTTCAGGGGAAAGCTGTCAGCCAAAAGCATCAACGATCCTTTTGTATACAAGCGTGCCCAGTATATTGATCTTCTTCTGAATTCGGAAGAAATCTTTCAGAAATACCCGATGCGGTAAGCATTTTCATTGGTATTGCTGTTCGCCATTTGCAATTGGCTTTACGCTATTGCTTATCCTACACCTAAAAATCTTAAATCACACCTCAAAAATCCCCGAAAATTTCCAATTTCCTATTTCCAATTTTCTGTAAGTGAGCACTCTATAAATCGGAAATTCTAATTAATAGGAAATGGGAAATCGGAAATCGGAAATCCTCATTAATGGGAAATCGGAAATCGGAAATCCCTGAAACTTTGGAACTTTGGAACTCTGGAACTCTGGAACCCTGGAACCCTGGAACTCTGGAACCCTGGAACTCTGG
>JAAYUG010000109.1 GCA_012517825.1 Bacteroidales bacterium
CCACTTCGTTTCAGCGGGATTTGCCCGGATGCCAACGCGCACGGCCTACCCACTGCGCATCATATCGCTTGCTCTCCTGATGCGCAATCCGGGCTGAACCGGCCGCTTCCACTTCGTTTCAGCGGGGTTAACCCGGATGCCGGCACTAAAGGCCACCCCACTGCGCATTAGTTCGCTTCACTCCTGATGCGCAATCCGGGTTGAACCGGCCGCTTCCACTCCGTTCCAGCGGGGTTAACCCGGATGCCATCCTAAAAGGCCACCCCACTGCGCATCAGTTCGCTTCACTCCTGATGCGCAATCCGGGTTGAACCGGCCGCTTCCACTGCGTTTCAGCGGGGTTAACCCGGATGCCGGCAGCAAAGACCACCCCACTGCGCATCAGATCGCTTGCTCTCCTGATGCGCAATCCGGGCTGAACCTTTTTATGTTTCGGTTGTTTTTATTTAAAATCATTCTAAACAATTAAAAACATATTGATATGGCTTTCGAACTTCCAAAATTAGCTTATGATTACAAGGCACTTGAACCGTATATTGATGCCATGACGATGGAAATCCATCACACCAAGCACCATGGTGCCTATACCAGCAATCTGAATGCCGCCCTGGCAGGAACGCCAGGAGAAGGATTAACCATTGAGGAAATTCTGCGGAATGTCTCAAAATACCCTGTTGCTGTGCGCAACAACGGAGGCGGATTTTACAATCATAACCTTTTCTGGCGCTGGCTTTCGCCCAACGGTGGCGGCCAGCCATCCGGTGAGCTGGCAGATGCCATTAAACGGTACTTTGGTTCCTTTGAACAGTTCAGGGATGAGTTTTCCAAAGCCGCTGCCGGCCGTTTCGGCTCAGGATGGGCCTGGCTGGTAAAAGATGCCTCCGGAAAGCTCATTATCGGCTCAACCCCCAACCAGGATAATCCTCTGATGGATGTTTCCGAACTGAAGGGATACCCGATTCTGGGCCTCGACGTGTGGGAACATGCCTACTACCTGAAATACCAGAACCGCCGGCCGGAGTATATTTCCGCTTTCTGGAATATCGTGAACTGGGAAGAAGTTGCCCGGCTTTATAAAGGATAATTCCACATTTCCAATCAAAAACTGGGCAATGTGCCCTGGTGAGTTGCCATCGGCTGATTTTAATTGCATGTCGGTTTTAAAGGCAATCCCACTCAGGATTGGTTCTATTACACTCCTGATAGGCAAACCGGTTTAAAAAATTCAATCAGCTTGCTAGAAGGAAACTTCTGATAGGCTGATTTTTCATTGTCGCAGATACTATTGAAGAAGCTTTGATTAATCAGTCTTTCTTTTTCATTCCTTTTTCCTTCCCTGAGAAGTAGCTCTTTCCTTTGAAAATCCTCTCGGTGAGTCCGTTTTTGCCGCTGAACCAGCTTTCAGGGTTCTGGCTTGACGACAGCACAAAACGGTGAACCGAATCAGAGGGGAAGGCTTTGATTTCAACGGGATTGCCTCCGTTCTGTTCCACCAGAAGAGCAAAAGCGGGGAACTGGGCTCTTTGGGCCGAATCGGCAAATTCATATCCAATCACGTGTTCCATGTTTCCCAGGTATTCTTCTGTTTTGGCCGAATCGGCCGGTATCTGGTCAATGTACCATCCCTTGTCTTTTTTCTCCAGAACAAAGGAACTGTCGCCGGGATAGGTAAAACGGAGGCGCATCCAGGAGGCACTTTGTCCCGACAGCAGGTTCTTGTTGCGGAAGGAGCCGGGGTCAGGCGCCATGCTGAAACGGAGAAATCCATTGACAGCGTATACATTCTTTTCATCAGACCGGCGCACATAGGTGACAGCGGTTCCCTGCCGGTCATAAGGGCTCAGGGGCGGGCGGTAGGAAAAACGGCCGACCACAATTCCGGCCAGTATTTTCCTCTTCCCTTTAATGGTGACATGAATCCCTGCCGAATCGTCTACTCCCAGCTCTTTCCAGAGAGCATCCGATGTGGCAGCCACCTGCTCGGCTTTCATGAGGGAAATTTCTTCCATCAGATTTCGCACTGCGTTGGGGTCGGCTTTCCACTCCGCATGGCCCGCTGAAACCTTCCAGAGGTTATCGGTTCGGAAAATCCTGACTTCTTTTTTTCCTTCCTGCAGAAGAATTTCGGTAACTTTTGCCGTGTCAAGAGGAGCTATTTCAGTGCGGAAGGTTTTTTCGCCTTTTCTGTTCTGCATCCACTGCGTTATTGCAAACAAAAGGAGCAATAAGGCAAAGACAACAAGAAGCTGAACGGGTTTGAGTTTTCTAAACATAGTCTTCCTCCATCCGTTTGATTCGAAGTGAACGATTTCTTTCCATGCGGAAAATTCCATAGCCTATGGCCAGGAATACCGGGAAAAGGAAATTGAAAAATTTGAGGAAAGTGCGTTTTCCTTCGCTGATTTCCTTCAGCGGCCTGGATGTAATAGTTTTGGTGCGCAGGTCGATCAGCCCGCTCTGGTCGTTCAGGTAGTCGATGGCATTGACCAGCAGGTTGACGTTATCGGGATTCAGTTGCACAGCATTTTCCCCTTCTCCGTTTACGCAGAATTTTCCGCTCGAAACAACCATGATCTGCCCTTTTCTTTCAGGCGAAGCGTTATTTTTCAATAAACCGGCCACTACCAGATTTTTCTCAGGAAAGTCCGATTCTTTCCATTGGTAGTTGATATCGAAGTAAACGGGAACCTCCCGTCTTCCCGATTTTTCTGATGTCATGGCAAGGGGGATCCATGTGTGCGCGCTGTCTCCACTGTAAACAATGCTCGAGGCAAAAGGAAGGGCCACTTCTTCCAGCCCTTTTACTATGGGATGATCGGCGAAAGTGGTAATGTTCGGAAAATACGGAAAAGCCACACTGATGGTAAAGGGAAGGCCCTGCTGTCTTACCCCTATATGATTGCAGTTAATGTCGGTTACGAAATCTTCCCTTACATCAATACCCTTGTCTTTTAACCATTTTTCCAGTCCGGTATTATGCGAAGATCCCATGGGAAATCCGGAACTGAGGTTTCCGTTCACCCGGTCAAAGGCAATGATGAGGTTTCCTCCCTTACCGAGAAATTGGTCGAATTGCCGGGTAATATAGGGGGGGAGACTGTCCTGGGGATCGACAAAAACAGCGGTCAGGTATGATTCAAGTGCGCTGGTGCTGTCGGAAAGGTACACCGGAACGGTAGTATTCAGAACCGACGCTGCCTGATTCACCTGGGGCATGGCGGTGATGGTGGCCGCTTTGCAGTTCTGAACAAAAGCTACGGAAGGTTTGTCAGTAACCGTCAGCTTTTTGATGGAGGTGGAAAGGTAATATTCAATAGGTGCTCCGGGTTGCAGAAGCGGGATGACATCGTTTTTTTCACTATACTGTACCACAGCTCCCAGGTAGGCTTTTTTCTGGACAATTTTGTCTTTTTCGCGGCTGTCAATGATCAGGGGTTGCACGCCGGATCGGACAGCTTCCTGTTCTGATTCCGGACTCTGGTTGGGGTCAATAAAGGTGAACTGAACCATGCCGTGTGAAATCCGGGAATATTCCGTAAGCAGGTCTTTGAAATCCCTGCGGGTGGTTGCTATATTCGGTGGCAGATCGCGCGTGAAGTAAGCCTTCACCGTAACGGGCCTGTTCAGATTCTTCAGGATGTCCTTTGTGGCTTTGCTGAGTGTATATCGCTTGTCGGCAGTAAAGTCCAGCCGCAGGAAGAACGTATCAGAAAGCAGGTTCAGTAAAACAACTATTCCGGCAACGAGAATAACAACAGAATAAAGGGATGTCTTCTTCTTCATACGTTATCGGTTATATTACGTCGTACAAGAACAAGTTCAGTAGCAAACAACCCGGCAAAAATCAGGGAAAGAAAGTAGACGAGATCCTTTGTATCCAGCACCCCTCTGGAAATGGATTCAAAATGGGACTGCAGGCTCAGGTATCCGGAGATTTTGCCGGGAAGTCCGGATAGTCCGTTTGCCAGAAGGCCGAAAAGAAGGTGGAAAAATATACCGATGAAGAGGGATGAGAGCAGGGCAACGATCTGGTTATTGGTTACCGAACTGGTAAAGAGGCCGATGCTGATGTAGCAGGCGCTCATCAGCAGAAGACCCAGGTATCCGTTCCAAACGGCTCCATGGTCAACCGGACCAAGGCTCCATACGGTAAAGTAGTAAGGAAGGGTGAGGGCAAGGGCAATGGCTATGAGGATCAGAGCGGCAAGGAATTTCCCCGTAACAATCTGCCAGTCGGTAACCGGCCGGGTAAGCAGGAGTTCTATTGTGCCGCTTCGTTTTTCTTCGGCAAACATGCGCATGGTAATGGCGGGAATGAAGAAAAATAACGTCCAGTAGGCGATTCCGAAGAATCCCTGCAGGGATGCCTGCCCAACCAGAAAAACATCGGCACCAAACAGCCAGGTGAAAAATCCGCTGAAACCAAGAAACAAAACCAGCAGAATATACGCTGTGAGCGAATCAAAGAAAGTATGCAGTTCACGCTGTGCAATAATCCATGTAGCTTTCATCGTACCAGTTTTTAGCGAAACGTGTATCAGTTCATGGTAAGTTCCCGGAAAATGTCTTCCAGTTTTGTTTCAACGGGAGTGAGTTCGGTCAGGAACCAGCCTTTGGAAACGCAGAGAGAAAAAACCTGTCGGCGGTTCGATATTCCTTCTCTGCTTTCGATTTCAAAACTGCCGGCTGTCCCTTCCAGAGGATGAACAAGAATCACTCCTTCAAGGCCTTTCAGGGCAGTGAAGATCTCATTGCGCGGAGCTCCTTCGATGGTCACTTTGAGTAATTCATGCCCCTGTGCCTGTTTTCTCAGGTCGGCAGGGGTTCCGTTGGCCACAATTTTCCCTTTACTGATTATGAGGATGCGGTCGCAGGTTGCTTCTACCTCGGCCAGAATATGGGACGAAAGAATCACGGTCTTTTGCCTGCCAATCCGTTTGATAAGTTCGCGGATTTCGACAATCTGGTTCGGGTCAAGGCCCGATGTGGGTTCGTCGAGAATCAGCACGGCCGGATCATGGATGAGCGCCTGGGCAAGGCCGACGCGCTGTTTGTATCCCTTGGAAAGCTCTCCGATTTTTTTGTGCTTTTCCCCGCTCAGACCGCATATTGATACCATTTCCCGTATGCGGTCAGGAATCCTTTCCTTCTCCAGTCCCTGTAAACTGGCAACATACCAGAGATAATCAATTACCCCCATTTCCTGGTACAAGGGATTTGTTTCGGGCAGGTAACCAATGAGGCGCTTTACTTCCACCGGGTTTTCGGTTACCGAAATCCCTCCCACCCGGATGTCTCCTGTATCGGGAGCAAAAAAGCCCGTAATGGCTTTCATCGTCGTGGTCTTCCCTGCTCCGTTGGGTCCAAGAAAACCAACAATTTCTCCGGTCCTGACCGTAAAGCTGATATCATCCACAGCCTTTTGACTGCCGTATTTTTTGGTGACATTTTGTACCACAACATCCATAGTCTCGGAATTACTTTTGATTTCTTATACTTCCGGATCGTAAATCCGGAGGGCAGGATGGCTGCAAAATTACACAGGGGCGTATATTTTGGAAACTGTAAAATGTTAATATTTCTTAAAACACAGGAGGCAAACTTTGTGGCTTTTCGCTTTTCACCATTCGGGGCGTAGTTTCAAAACTGCCGGCCACCAAACAAATTCTCTGGCGGGGGATGAAGGGAAAACGAAATGCCCTAATATCTCCTGCGCACCGATATTGCAAAGCCCACAGCGTAAACCATGTGCCTGGTATGTGACGGAACAGGCCATCTTCTGTTACTGTTTTTACGAATAATTATGTAACTTTGGATATGGTATAGTTTACTCTTCACCAATAAACCAAAGCATATGGCGTTCGAATTACCTCCCTTACCTTATGCGGTACAGGCACTTGAACCGTTCATTTCGGCCCGTACACTGGAATTTCATCACGGGAAACACCATCAGACCTATGTAAACAACCTGAATGGCCTTATCCCGGGCACAGCCTTCGAAACAACTTCCCTGGAAGAGATTATTAAAAAGGCCGATGGCCCGATTTACAACAACGGAGCACAGGTATGGAATCATACCTTTTATTTCGACTCCCTTTCCCCCTCGCCGCTTTCGGAACCTAAGGAACCGCTGGCCGGGGCAATAGAACGTGATTTTGGTTCCTTTGAGGCCTTCAGGGAAGAATTTACCAAATCGGCCCTCACACTTTTCGGAAGCGGTTGGGCCTGGCTGGTAAAGGACGGAAATGGAAAGCTCTTGATTGTCCAGGAATCCAATGCCGGAAATCCCTTGCGAAAAGGACTGGTTCCCCTTATGACGTGCGATGTATGGGAACATGCCTATTACCTCGATTACCAGAACCGCCGGCAGGAATATATCAGCGCATTCTGGAAAGTCCTTGACTGGGGAAAAGTATCAGCAAGATACTGATATAAAGATAAATACAGAAATTAAGGAAATCCCTGACACCTGATTCAGGATAAAAAGTTATTTTTGTCGCAAAATAGAATCTATGGTTCCACGCATTGCTTTTTACGATACAAAGCCTTACGACAAGGAAGTTTTCAACAAGGCAAATGAATCCTTTGGGTATGAGATCAAGTACCTGAAATATCACCTTTCGGAAGAGACAGTGAACCTTGCCGAGGGGTACAATGTTGTTTGCGCCTTTGTGAACGACGAAATTACGGCTCCGGTTATTGACCGCCTGCATGCTCTGGGGATAGGGCTCATTGCCCTGCGCAGTGCAGGGTATAACAATGTTGATTTTCAGGCCGCATTTGGCAAGGTTCATGTGGTAAGGGTACCTGCCTACTCCCCGCATGCCGTTGCCGAACATACCGTGGCCCTGATGCTGACACTGAACCGTAAAATTCACAGGGCCTATTACAGGACAAGGGAAGCCAATTTTTCCCTGCAAGGTCTGATGGGTTTTGATTTTTACCAAAAAACGGCAGGGGTAATCGGAACCGGTAAAATTGGCAAGGTGCTTATTGACATATTGCTGGGTTTTGGCATGAAGGTTATGGCCTACGATGTTTTTCCCGACAAGGCCTTCGCCGAATCGCGCAAAATTGAATATGCAGATCTGGATACTCTGTACCGCGAATCCCATGTTATTTCCCTTAATTGCCCGCTGACGAAGGAAACCGAATACATGATCAACAAGGATTCCATTGAAAAAATGCGCGACGGGGTAATGATCATCAATACCGGGCGTGGAAAACTCATCCGCACAGCCGACCTTATTGAAGGCCTGAAATCAGGGAAGGTGGGATCAGCCGGACTCGATGTTTACGAGGAAGAAGGGGATTACTTTTTTGAAGACAAAAGCGAGACCGTGCTTACCGATGACATCCTGGCAAGACTGCTTGCTTTCAACAATGTCATCATTACTTCGCACCAGGCTTTCTTTACCAGGGAAGCTTTGCATAACATTGCCGATACCACCCTTCGCAACATTCAGGAATATGCCGGGGGCGGTTATCTTGCCAATGAAATCTGCTACCAGTGTGTACTCAAAGGTAAAAGCAATTGTCTGAAAGACGGGAAAAAACGTTGCTTCTGATCAGCCAAAAAGATAAGGATTGCTGCCCCCGTCAATGCTGAACGTCTGCCCTGTAATAAATTCCGAAAGGGGAGAGAGGAGAAATAAAGCCAGCGAGGCCAGATGATCAGGGTTGCCCAGTTTTTTCACCGGTACCGATTCCTGCAATTTCTGCCTGGCTTCCTCCACGGAAATTTGCTTTTCGGCTGCTGTATTTTCCAGAATACGATTCAGAGCAGGGGTGTCGTGGTAACCGGGGGCCAATATGTTGATGGTGATACCCATAGCAGCTGTTTCGCTGGCAAGGGTTTTAAGATATCCCGTGACGGCAAGGCGCAGTGAAGTGCTTAATACCAGGGAAGGAAGAGGGTGTTTTACCGAAATGCTTTCAATACTCACAATTTTTCCATATTGTTGTTGAACGAACAAGGGAATCAGTTCATTGAGCCATTCCATCTTCCAGCGGAAAAGAAGGGAATAAGCATTGTCAGCGTCAGCAGGTTTGCAGTCTGCAGCCTTTTTAACAGGAGGACCGCCTGCATTCAGTACAATTCCACCCAGCATTTTTTCATCAATAAAAGGAAGTACCTTTTTCAGGAACCGGGGTTGGGTTATGTCGCCTGCCAGCGTTGTGATCAGTCTTGGATACATTTGCTGAAGGGGAGCCAGCTTTTCGGCGGTTCTTGAGATGGCAATCACTTCGGCATTTTCCCTGGCCAAAGCCCGGGCAATGGCATTTCCAAATCCGCTGCCGGCACCGGTTACAATAAAAACTTTCCCTGTAAGCTGCAGATCCATAAATTTTTTGCAGAAAAACACCGCACCGAATGAAAATGTTCACAGGGCAAAAGGCTTGAGAAACACCGGAGATTGTCCCATTCAGAAAAATGCAGTGGATTCCGGTGTTTAACGGTCTTTTTCGGTGCGGAAAGCCGGTCCGGGTATTCCTCTTCTGCAGGTACGAAGTTGCAGCAAAAACCAGAAAGCCATTATCAGCAACAGAAGCATGAGAATAATCCGCCACCAGGGTGCGGGTCTGGATCGTTGCCGGATAGCCATAATTCAGAGAGTTTCTGCAAAAGTATGATCTTTTGAACAGTTTGCTGAAAAAATTGTTGTATATTAAACCAAAAACAAAAAAATTTAACATCTTTTCCTATGAAAAAGCCAAATTGGATTCAGACCGTCCTGTTTTCAGGGACAATGATGGCACTTGTCCTTCTTACATCCGGTGCCAAAGATCCCAAAAACGACATGAATAATGCACAGGCTGTGCAGTTTGAACAACCGCCCCTGGGGTATGCTTACAATGCGCTGGAGCCATATATTGATGCAATGACAATGGAAGTTCACTATTCAAAGCATCATGCTGCCTATACGAAAAATTTCAATGCGGCCCTGGCTGAAGCAAACATAAAGGAGAAAAATATCGAAGCGATTTTTGCCCGGATTTCTCAGTATCCGGCAGCTGTAAGAAACAATGGCGGAGGATATTACAACCATAATCTTTTCTGGCAAATCATTGCTCCCGGTGGATCCAAATCCCCGCAGGGAGAACTTTTGGAGGCCATCAACAAGAAATTCGGATCGGTGGATGCTTTTAAAGAAGAATTTTCAAAGAAGGCCATGAGCGTATTTGGCTCCGGATGGGCCTGGCTTATTGTGTCAGACGGAGAGCTTAAAATTACTTCTACTCCCAACCAGGACAATCCTCTGATGGATGTGGTTGCCGAGCGTGGCAGACCTGTGATTCTGATCGATGTATGGGAGCATGCCTATTACCTGAAATATCAGAACCGCCGGAAAGAATATGTTGATGCTTTCTGGAATGTAATTAACTGGGATCAGGCCTTAAAGAATTACCTCGGTAAGTAAAGAAACCCTCTCAGAGGTTCAGAATCAGTTCCTCAAGACTTCTCTTTGGCACGTGATGGACATTGTGTTCATCACGCCAGTATTTATAATCCCCGTTAGCAGGCATGGGTTCTATCACCACTTTTTCAGTCGGTTTTCCGAGGGCGATTACCTGAAGGATCTCATACTGTTCAGGAATACCAAGGTTTTTGCGCAATAGTTCCTTATTGACAGATCCGATAATGCAACCGCCGTATCCTTTTTCAGCGGCTCCCAGCAGAATGCTCTGTGCGGCAATTCCGTGGTCACAAAAGTACTGGTCTGAAATGGATGTATCACCCAGCATAATGATATAGGCAGACGGGCGTTCTCCTTCAGCAGGGCCTTTCCAGTTTTTAAGGTAGGCTGCCCAGGCGAGGCAGGGAAATATAAGCTTATTGTGCTCAGGTGTCCATGAAAGAATGTATTTAAGAGGTTGTGCATTCTTTGCTGAAGCGGAGTGCCTGGCCAGGTCAACCAGGGAAACCAGTTCTTCCCTGCTGATGGCATGCGATTCATCAAACCGCCGGTAACTGCGGTTTTTTATAATCAGATCCCTGAGATTCATGGTGGTTTTTTGGCAAAATTAATGATTTCCTTCGCTCATAAGCTATCAGGGGATCAAGGACAATGAAATCATATTCCAGAGTCCCAGAGTTTCAAAGTTCCAGCATAGAGCGTAGAGCATAGAGCGTAAAGCATTGGGCTTAGAGTTTAGGGCAGAGCATGGTATTCCAGAGTTTCAGAGTTTCAAGGATTTCCGATTTCCGATTTCCCATTTCCTATTAACGTGTTCTGGTTTTTATAGCGTGATCAAGGACAGGAAATTGGAAATGGGAAATGGGAAATTTTCAGTGATTTTCGATTTCCCACTAATGAAGTTCCAGAGTTTCAAAGTTCCAGCGTAGAGCGTAGAGCGTAAAGCGTAAAGAGGGGTATTGGGTTTATAGTGCAGAGCATTGTTTATTTAGCGTAGAGCGTGAAGCGAATGGCAAAAGATCTTTCCATTTCCCCGTTAGGGGATGAAGGATAATAGATGTAGTGATGTAAACCATATCTTTTTCCCCGTAGGGGATTAAGGAACGGGTTCCAAGGTTCCAGGGTTCCAGAGTTTCAAAGTTCCAGCATAGAGCGTGTAGCGTAAAGCGTATGGCCCTGACTGAATAGCGAACGGCACGCTTCAGCCCCTGTAAAACAACGCCTTAATAATATGCCACACCATGTTCGGATTTTCCTTCAACCTGCGGGTTGAATACCCAAACCAGTGCTTCCCGAAAGGAACATACACCCGCATGGTATGTCCTTCTTTTACAATGGAACTGCGAAGGTCGGGTGTAACCCCGTACAGCATCTGAAATTCATAACGGTTGCGGGGAACATTGTATTTCGAAATCAACTCATATGCCTTTTGCACCAGGTACTTGTCATGTGTTGCAATCCCAACATATATGCCATTCCTCAGCATAAAATCCATGTCTTCCACAAAGTGGTCACGTACCTCCTGATAGCCTTTATATGCTATGCTTGCCGGTTCAACGTAAATTCCTTTGCACAGTCTGAAGTTCAGGGGATACTGCTCACTATGGAGATCAAGCAGGTTGTGAAGATCATCCAGGGTACGTTTCAGATACGCCTGAACCACAATGCCTACATGGCCGGGAAATTCGGCTTTCAGCTTGCGAAACAGCTCAAACTCCCTGTCAACACAGCTTGAATCTTCCATGTCGATGCGGACGAAATTGTTCTTTTCGGCCGCTTTTTTCACCACGTCGCGAAGGTTCTGATAACAAACTTCCTTGTCGAGCAACAGGCCAAACATGGAGGGCTTTACTGAGAAATTGCCGTCAATGCCTTCTGAGGTAATGCGCTCAATGATGTCGATATAGGCCTTGCGGTTTGCTTCGGCTTCATCAAGCCGTGTTATATACTCCCCAAGGAGGTCGATGGTGACCTTGATTCCATTGTTATTTAAGTCCTTTGCCGCTCTGATGGCATCTTCAATTTTTTCTCCGGCAATGTACCTGCATGAGAAAATCCAGACCAGTTTCTTGGGCATGTATGGCAAAAGCCAGGCGATGAATTTTTTTATCATAATATTGAATTTGTACCTGAATTAATCCGGACAAAGGTATATAGGTCATCTTTTAAATTTGTATGACGTTTATCAGTATTAGGAGTGATTTACAGCATAGGGATATTATAAAATTACATTTTTCAGTTCCTCCGGCAGGACTGTAAATGATCAGCCGGTTGAGCTGATGCGTCAACCGGCTGATATGGGATGAACGAAATGCTGTTAGCGGACAATGATTCTGGTTGCCTGAACAAAGTCTGCGTTGAAAAATTTCAGGATATAAACCCCGGGAGAAACAGCATTCAGGTTTATCAGTTCATGGTAAGCCCTGTCGCCTGAAAGGTGACTGTTCATTATTGTTCTGCCCTGGACGTCCAGTATCTCCAGTTCCAGAGTGGTAATTTTCCTGAACTCAGCTTTGAAATACAGATGATCTGATGCCGGATTGGGATAGACAGCAAAGTGCACGGGCTGGTCTTCGGGGTTGGTGATTCCGGTAGTCAGATGCAGGAAAACGGAGTCGGTATCGGGGCAACCATATTCATTGGTAACCCGCACCCAGTACCAGCCCTGGGAGATGGCAGGATAGGTCTGGTCAGTTGAACCGTCCTGCCAGTAGTAGGATGCAAATCCACTGCCTGCATCCAGCACTACAGGACCCACGGTCTGGTGGATCGTATCGTTTATTCCGCCCAGGTTGACCACCGGACTTGGATTGACGGTGAATTGTTGCATAAGGGTATCATTTTCCGGTCTGAGGTCACCCTGCATACTGGTGAAGATGGCAATTGAGGCGGAACCGGATGGTTTGACCGGCCATTTTTTGATGGTGAAGTTTACGGTGCCGGAAGGAGCCAGTGTACTCTGCAGAGTGAGGGTGTCTTTCACCACAGGGTGTCCGTCCAGTATATAGTAAACCGGAATTTTTTTGTTGGCCGGGTAGGGCGGTGTTCCGAAATTCTTTATGGTTACAGTAATACCGTTAAACTGGGCCGAACACAATGCCGTATCACCAATCCACCTGGTAATTCCCACATCATCAATCACCAGCTGAATTACAACGGTATCGCGTGAGAAGCATCCGGAAACAGTATCGGTTACTTTTACGTAGTAAAATCCTGATTGGGTGACGGTATAAGTCTGATTGGTGCTTCCGTCGCGCCACAGGTAGGACCGGTTGGGGCCGGCTCCTGCATCCAGTAAATAGGACAATGCTTTCACGGTGGTGTCCTTTCCCAGATTGACCGGCGGATTTCCCCAGACGTGCACAGTGAATATTGCCGTATCATTGGCCGGATTGATATCTCCCGGTATGAGGGTGCTCGCCTCTATATTCCACGCACCGATTGTATTGAACGATTCGGACGGGGTGAAGGTATGATCGACATACTGCGAAGGATACATGGGAGAGGACAGGGTTACCGTGTCATTTGTCCAAAGGCCTCCGTCAATTCGGTATGCTACGGCGATCTTTTCACCCGCTGAGATGGTATCTGTACCACTGTTTTGCACACGGATCCGGATTTGTTTTGAACCCTGGGGCAGACAGCTGTTGGCCGGCTGAATAAGAGCCGTGGGCGAAACATCATGAATAACAAGATGGATAAAGGCGGTATCATAAGCCGGGCAATCGTGAACATCGGTCACCCTCACCCAGTGATACCCCATAAAACGGGCAATGTATGTCTGGGTAGTATCTCCGTTGTTCCACAGATAGGTTTTATATCCGGGTCCGGCATCAAGCTGGTAGGTAAGGCCGTAAATAACCGTATCGGGTCCTATGTTCACGGTGGGATATCCAAATACAGTGACATTCCGCTGCAGTGTATCGTTGGCCGGCAGGCTGTCGTATTTAAAGGAGAGGAACGTTTTCAGAGAGTAGGTTCGTTCCTGGCTCATATCGAGATCATTGCCGGCAAACGTGTACGTGGTGAAACTGCCGGGATACAACCGGGACGTTAGAATTTTTTTCCCTGTATTTATCGGCCCTCCTTCAAATGTAAATCCAACATGGATGGTGTCGCCGGGCGAAAGAGTGTCGTTTCCCGCATTGAATATTCTTATGGTAACATGTTCCTGCGTTCCGAGTTCACAGGAATTTAACGGATGAAGAATGGAATCAAGCGCCAGATTGATGGTCAGTTTTTCAACAACCGTTGTGTCATAGTTAGTACATCCGTTTCCTCTGGTGTCGGTTACGCGTACAATGTATTTGCCTTTGCCCGGAATCGGAAGGGTGCTGGCGGTTGACCCATTGTAATACCAGTAATAATCGTAGTTGGGATCGAAATGGGGATGCAACATGATGGTGTCAGGACGCGAGGAACGCATGGTGTCCAGCAAACCGATCTGAGGCAACGGATAGATGTCGATGATTTTGGTGGCTGTGTCGTTGGGTACCGGCTGGTAAAAATATAAATCCGTTTCGTTGTTGGTCCATGCTTTTACGGTATAATGACCGGGAGCGCTGAGGTTGACCGGCCGTGTGAAGGTCAGCAAAACAGAATCCCCGGAAGAAATATTGCTAGTCAGGGTTATTGTGTCCGACACAACAGGATTATTATTCACTTTTGCTTTCAGATAGATTTTTTCGCCTGACTTTACTTTTCCTTTTCCATAGTTTTTAACATAGACTTTCAGGTAATTGGAATTGTCATTCAGACAGGCTGTGCTGAGATCTTTGAAGGAGGAAACCCCGATGTCGATAGGCGCTTCATAAATACGGAACAGATCAATTCCGACCCCTTCGTAGGTGGTTAAAAGGTCACTTTCGAAGTGGAAACGGAATTTTACCAGGGGCTGGTTGGCACAGGCAGCGGGGAGGAACTGCCGTGCGGTAACCCAGCCGTTGCTGGCCGAATCCCACCCCGGTGAGTTGAGGGCTGAAACCATCGGGCTGTTGTACCAATACCATGGATAAGTATAGGGATCTTTGGGTACAATATGCCAGGAACTTCCGTTATCGGTTGAATATTCCAGCCGCAGGCCGTCACGGTCCTTTTCTGTTTCGTGCCAGAGTTTGAATTCAACAATGGGTTTCTCCAGGCCGGTGAAGTTAAAACAGGGGCTTTCAAGATACGATGAATCGTCGTCGAGGTAATAACTGGTGAGGAATGTTTTCCATGCTTTGAGGCCGGAGGCTGTGGTCTTAAGGGTAAATCCGCTGGGCATACCCTGCTGCCAGGTTGAGTTTTTGCCATAAGGCCTCCAGAAGCTGATACTCTGTTCAAAATCATCGGTATATGGTGGGGTACTGTATGGCAGTGAATAGATAACTGTATCAGTCTGATCATTGGAATTGTCTTCATCTCCGGGGTAAGAGGTGCGGGCATACACTGAAGTGAATACCTGCGGTACTGACAGGTCAGCTTTCTGAGCAAAGGTATAAATGACGCTGTCGTCAGGTGCAATGTTCTGGTTTATGTTTTCGGTTACCCATGATTGTCCTCCGTTAAACGAATAACTGACAGGAATGGGGGCATTGGCTGTCTGTGCACCGTAATTTTTAACGACAACCGTCACGGGTTCGGCACTGGAAAGACCACATCCCGTTGAAGGAGAAATCCAGCGTGAAACACCAACATCTTTGGCAACAAAATCGCCAATAACCAGGAAGTCATCAATATTCCATCCGCTGTAACTGCGGCTGTCGGACGTTGGGCCAAGGGTGAAACGCACTTTCAGATTGTTTTTGCGGGCCATAGCCAGAGGAAGCGGATAGTTTCTGAAATTCCAGAGGTTTTCCGAAACCGTTCCCCCGTCCATTTCATTTCCATAGAATTTAACCCAGTTCACTCCGTCGGTACCTGCCTGTATCTGGGCATCGTCCTGGTAATAAATATTAAACCACCTGTAAAAGCTGATATTGACGTCTTTAAAATATTTCAGATCCAGGGGTGGCGAAACAGCCTTGTTCATAGCTTCATAACTAACGTTCAGCTCATAGTTGCCTGGATAGGTTCCTATACCATTCAGGTCATTTCCCAGTACTTTTGTGCCACTGTAGGCAAAGGAAGGATCGGGGGACCCTCCGGTAAAGTTCGGGTCAACAACCACACCCCCCTTGCCCTGCGGGACATCTCTTTCAAAATCGCCTGTTAGCTGCCATCCTTTATTGGTTTCGAAATCATCAATAAATATTTTCTGATAAATAGGTCTGGCCCCTGCCGGGTCGGCAACAGAGTCAGGATACGTTTGTCCGTTGACGGTGATGGCATTGGCATCAATCTGCAGGTCGATGTAGTTTCCTTCCTGTGCAGTTTCTTTCAGATCAAAGGTTACCCACACCGTATTCATTCCGAACTGCAGATTTTTATTCAGGCCGGTAAACGAAGCCACTCCTCCGCTCAGGCTTTGGGCGGAACCAAGAGGCGCCGATGCATTGAAGAAGGTGTCGGTTGTAAAATAGAGTTTAACTCCGTTCAACGCAATATCATTATCATCGGTATTTTTAGACCTGATGCTCAGATTTTGCAATGTGCAGGTACCATCATTCCCGATGACATTCAATACAATTTTTACCACCGGGTTATTCTGGGTACCGCTGGCAACAAATTGTGTGGTTGCCTGGGAGATATTAACTGTGGATATCCGGAGCGGAGAAATCTCTGTTTCGAGGATGGTGACATTATCGATACAGGTTCCGTTTCCGTATTTTGAGATTCCTTCAAAACCGATAAAAACACTGTCGGTGAGTGTTGCCGGAGGCAGGGGGATTTGCCGGAACGTCCAGTTTTCCACTGCAACAAGGTACTCGGCAAGCTGATGCCAAGCACCATTTTTGCCAATCCGGTAATAAACTTTCAACTGGTCACTGTAATTTTGTCCGCCCCAGCTCCAGGTTGCCTGGGCATGCCAGAACCGAAGCTCGGGTTTGGTTCGTCCGGTGAGGTTTACCGGAGTAGTAACCAGCATGGTTGCTTCATTATTGTAACTCTGCCATCCGAAAACCGCATTTTTCTGTCCTGCCGCGGCAGTATCCGGATAGGGGTGATCCTGCCATCGTCCGCCCTGCATGTATTCCCATGGAATCAGCTGGACTCCGCTCCGCTTGATTTCCGTCCAGCCATCGGGTTTGGCCCCGCTTTCAAACGTCTCGAACAGTAAGGTAGCCTGGCCAAAGAGCGATACGCCCAAAATCCAGAGGCTAATTCCTGGCAGGAGTATTTTTTTATTCATTGCAGCAGGATTTTAGATTCATTTGGTTTACGATAAACGTTTCCACGAAGTTACGTTAAATGGTTGAAAAAAATTTTTTCGTGCAATGCAAAATCATGTATATTAGACTGTTTGTGTTATATCGGGGATTGTTCGGTCAATACGTGCAGGATGTACGTCAAAATGCAGGGAGGTGAGCAACAAATTTGCGCATTTTTGCGTAAAAGTACTACAGACGATGATGAAACATTAAAATGACTGGTTTGGAATACACACAAATGTTTTTTTGTGAACGATTCATCCCGTTAGTGCGCAGGACCGTTGTTTCCCTGGTAGTTCTGGCCGGAATGTGGTTTCATCCTTCCGGTGTATCGGCCCAGACCGATCGCGAATTCTGGTTTGTTGCGCCTGATATTACAAAGTATCACAACGGAGAAACGCCTATCTTTTTTTATTTCACCACCACTGATCTGCCGGCCACTATTAGGGTTGATATGCCGGCCAATCCGTTGTTTCCGGTATTTACTTTTTCGATGGCGGCTCATTCATCCTATAAGCTGGACGTTTCAGCTTATGTAGCCCAGGTGGAAAACCGTTACGATTACCGCGACGGAATTCCGGGAAAGAGCAATAAAGCCATTCACATTGTTTCAGACAACTTAATAACAGTATACTACGAATGCTCCATGCAGAACAATCCCGATATTTTTTCTCTTAAGGGGAAAAATGCCTTAGGGACAGAATTTTTTGTTTCTTTTCAGGAGCGGATGTTCAACATGAGCCAGTCATCCTGGCAGGAACCTGCTTATTCCTCCTTTGAAATTGCTTTTACCGAAGATAATACCTTTATCACACTCGAAATTCCACCGGGAAAACAGATATACAATGGTTCCAATCCGCCTCTTACAGGGACGGTGGTTCTGGGGCCTTTTCATCGTGGGGAATCTTACTCAGGCGCACCGGCCATACGGAAGTACGCCCCCTATATTCCGAAAACCGGATACTACTCATGGGACAAGTACTTTGGCCGGGTAGGTGCCGATCACCTGAATGGAGTGCGCATCAGAACCAACGGAAAAAAGGTTGCCATCACTTTGAAAGATGATTCAATGAAGGCTCTGGTGGGCGGGTGTTATGACCTGGCCGGCGACCAGACAGTTCCGGTGAATATCGTCGGGAAAACATACATTGCCATGAAGGGCCAGCTTTCTGTGGGGAACCTGAATACCACCTATTACAATCCTCCTCCGCCAAATCCGGTCTACCAGGAAGTTGTGTATGCTCTGGCCACACGGAACAATACCCGTATTTTCGTAAACAGCGAAGCGACCCCCCGGGCAACCCTCAACGCAGGGCAGTCGTATATGTACCAATTGACTTCGGCCGAACAATACGTTAAAATCTGGACCCCTGATTCCGGTTTTTACTGCCTCCAGATTTCAGGTTGGGGATGTGAAATGGGCGAGGCTGTTCTTCCTCCGGTTGACCAGTGCACAGGCTCTACACAGGTGGGCTTTACCCGTTCCCATTACCCGGGAGAACAATTTTACCTTAACATCATGGTTCGCAAAAAAGCGAAAGGAGGGTTTCTTCTCAACGGGGCCTACAATGCACTGCTCGATTCTACCAAATTTATTGACGTACCCGGCACTGAGTGGGCTTATGCCCGTATTGGCCCTATTTCGGACAAAGTTATTCCCCTAAATGTTTCCACAATGGTCAGTAATACTAAAGATGTTTTTCACCTTGGATGTATTTCGGGTGGACCCTCTTCCGGTACCCGTTACGGTTACTTTTCTGATTATAATCCGCTGAAGGTTGAGGCCTATATTACAGAATCCGGTTCTCAGGATATCCGTTTGTGCTTTGGAAATTCAGCCCAGATTGTTGCCCGGGGTGGGGTGTTTTACCGATGGACTCCCACCAAATATCTGTCCGATTCTACTATTGCGTACCCGGTTGCAAAACCACCCAGGACAATTACCTACAAGGCGTTTGTTTCAGGCGCCTGCGATCAGATTGATTCCACGGTGATCTCCATCCAGGTTTCCAATCCGGTGGAAGCCAGGTTCACTATTGATACCACCTTTGGATGCGCTCCCCTCCGGATCAAAATCAGGGATCAGTCGTACGGAGTGAAAAAATCCTTCTGGAAGATGGGCGACGGATATTCGTTTATAGCCATTTCACCTACCCTGGGAGTGCGGGATAGTGTTTTCCATTATACCTATCAGCAGAAGGCCCGGCCGGCTGTAACCCGCAACCTGATGCTGATTGTCGAAAATCCTGATCAATGCCGCGATACCCTCATACGCCCGGTCATTGTTTACCCCGAGGTAACCGCTGAAATGACTGCCATGCCCGATACCGGATGCCACCCCCTGGGGGTACTCTATACCAACACCTCCAAAAATGCCGATGCTTACCAATGGGAATTCGGTGACGGAGCCTCATCGTCCGATACAATTCCCTTTCATATCTTTAATAATTATACCAACAGGGAACAAACTTATCGTACCCGTCTGGTTGCCCGTTCGCAATATTATTGCTACGACACAGTCTATAAAAACATCCATGTTTACCCTTATTTGAAAGCCGATTTTACAGTAAGTCCGTACGAAATATGCGCACCTTACACCGTCACAATAACCAATAATTCCCAGGGTGGTGCCGGCATCAAAACAGTATTCTGGGATTTCGGCGACGGAACCACCAGCAACGATACGGCAAAAATCATTGCCCATACCTATACGAATGTTACCGATACCATTCAGACAAGAACACTGCGGCTTGTTATCGGCAGCGGCAACGGATGTTTCGACACACTGACCCGCACTATCAAGGTGTATCCTGATGTGTTCTCATCGTTTACAATGGATAGAAATATCGGGTGCCACCCGTTGACCGTCAGTTTTACCCCGCCTTCGAACAACATTCCCGTGAGCTGGCAATGGGATTTTGGCGACGGTGGATCCTCCAGCCTGTCCAATCCGTCGCATATTTTTCTTAACAACAGCCCCAGAGGGTACGATACAGTTTTTAATGTCAGACTGGTGGTTACTTCGCAGCATTTCTGCACCGATACGACGGTTATACCTGTTACAGTTCATCCCAATATCAGGGCTGAATTTACCGTGAGCCAGGGCGAGGGATGCGCTCCCCTTCCGGTGGTTATTACCAATAATTCCTTTGGAAAGTATCCCGGAATAAGCAATTATGACTGGAATTTCGGGGATGGCTCAACTACTTCCCAACCCCTGCCGGTTTACCAGCATACTTATCAGAATAATATCACAGCCCCGGTGCAATACAATCTCAGGCTGATTGTGAACAACCTGGGAGGGTGCAGGGATACCCTTATACGACCGGTGAGAGTTTATCCGAAGATCATAGCCGGTTTTACAGCCGATCATAAGAGCGGTTGCAATCCTCTTGATGTTCAGTTTACCAACACGTCCAATATTCCGGTAGCAAGCAGTTTTTACTGGACATTTGGCGACGGCGTATCTTCCAGCGCAGTGAATCCTCTTCACCGCTTTGAGCACTTTTTAAGCAAGGACACCACATTCAGTGTGCAAATGGTGGCCACCAGCGATTATCAATGCCGTGACACACAGAGGATGGCGATAACGGTTTATTCCTATATCAATGCCGATTTTGCTCTTGACCGGGCGAGCAAATGCTCTCCTTTTCCGGTTCAGATCACCAATAATTCCTCCGGCGGTATTACTTCCTGGTTCTGGGATTTCAGGGATGGGACCACCAGTGCGTTTCCCAATCCCTCCCATACCTATGTTAATAAAACCCTGGCCGATCAGGTGAGAAACCTCAGGCTGGTTGTGCGCAACAACCATGGCTGTGCCGATACGATGGAACGGCAGGTCACAGTGTTTCCTGAAGTGCGGGCCTCGTTTTCAGCCGACAGGCTTCAGGGATGCGAGCCGCTCACCGTATCATTCACCAATACATCCAACGAGCCGGTAGCTGATGTTTACAGCTGGACCTTCGGCAATAAAGGTACTTCTTCTCTCAGGAACCCGGTGTTTGTATTTGATAATCCTGGTCCGGCCGACAGCACATGGCTGGTAAGGCTGCAGGCAACTTCAGTGCACGGTTGCACCGATGATACGATTGTCCCCGTTACCGCCTTCGCACATATTGAAGCTGATTTCAAAGTGGCCAATCCTCAGATCTGTTCGCACGAGTCGGTTGCTATTACCAATACTTCCAGGGGAGGAGTGGTTCAGTACTTCTGGGACTTTAACGGCGACGGCGTAAACGATTCAAACCGGTCTGATGCCAGTTTCACTCAGCCATATACCAACTTTACCCCGGATCCGCTGGTTCTGCCTCTGCGTTTGGTTGTAAGAAATGCCCATGCATGTTTTGATACCCTTGTTCGTCAGGTTACGGTCTATCCAAAGATTACCGCCCGTTTTACAATGGATTCAGCCGGATGCCATCCCCTGGAGGTACATTTTGACAACCAGACCCTGAACGGAAATGCTCTTCTGGGTTCAGCCGGGAATTATGACTGGTATTTCGGTGACGGAAGCACATCCGGCGACCTGCATCCGGTTAAGACCTATTTCAATTATGGTTCAACCGACATTGTGCGCCAGGTGAAACTGGTGGCCAGTTCTCCCTATCAGTGCAGGGATTCAGTAACAAAAACCGTACAGATTTACCATCGTCCCAAAGCACTTTTTGCCGTTGACAGAACGATTTCCTGCCCGCCTTTCGATCTTCAGATTACCAACAATTCTGTTACCAGTAATGCAACCTATTACTGGGACTTTGGTGACGGACAACAACAGAATACCTCATCAAAGGCGACCTTTGTACACCGTTACACCAACGACGGGATCAATGTGGCGGAATACCTTCTGAACCTCAGGGCTGTGAGCAACCACGGATGTGATGATGAAGCTTCTCTTACAGTAAGTGTTTATCCTATGGTTACGGCCGCCTTTGATTATGATGCGGCCGGCTGTTCTCCGCTGACAGCCACTTTTACCAACCGTTCCCTCAATGCAAACTTCTACAAATGGGAATTTGGCGATGGAAAGGTATCGGTTGCCGAGCATCCTTCTGTACGGTTTGTGAATACCGGAGCGTCCGATCTGCCAATATCCGCAAAGCTTATTGCCACATCCCTTTACAATTGCTCTGATACACTGGTAAAAAACGTTACCGTTTACGGTCAGCCGGTGGCAGAGTTTGATCCTTCTCCGGTTTTTCAGGTCTTCAAGCCATTTCCTCAGGTTCAGATTGCCAACTATTCCAATTTGCAATCAGCATGGAATTATGATTGGACCTTTGGCGACGGAACCATTTCGGCTGACAAATCACCGCAGTTTATAAAAACCTACCAGACGTGGGGAAGGAATGACCGGAACAATGAATTCAATATCATCATGCGGGCTTACAATCCGCTTCATCCACAATGTGCTGATACGGTTTCGCACATAATCCGCATCATGCCTCCGGTACCTGAAATTGCAATTACCAACAACAACCCCAACGGGTGTGAACCGTATGAAGTTGGCTTCAAGACGGTTTACCAGTATGCCTATACCGATTCATTCTACTGGGATTTTGGAGACGGAACCTTTTCAAGGGAGGTTGAACCGGTGCACGTTTACCAGCATGCCGGAACATATACGGTGCAGGTTACCGTTACCGGGGATGGAGGGAAAAACAGCGCATACAAAACGGTGATTGTGCATCCCACACCGGTGGCTGACTTCGATGCAGCCCCCCGGGTAGCCCTTCTGCCTGATGCGGAAGTTAAAGGCTTCAATAAATCCCAGCTGGCGGTTACCTACCTGTGGGATTTTGGCGACGGAGGCCTTTCGTCCGAAAAAGATCCGGAGCACCTTTATAAAAAGCTGGGAAAGTACACCGTTAAATTAACCGTATGGTCAGAATACGGATGCGTTGATTCCATTACCAAACCTGAAATTATCAGTGTGGAAGGGGAGGGAATGATTGAGTTTCCGAATGCTTTTACTCCCAATATGGCAGGGCCTTCTGACGGCCATTATGCCAATCTTACCGATCAAAACATCAACGACATTTTCCATCCCAAACATGCAGGTGTCAAAGAGTACCATCTTGAGATCTATACACGCTGGGGTGAAAAGATATTTGAGTGCGACGATGTTATGGTGGGATGGGACGGATACTACAAGGGAAAGCTTTGCAAGCAGGACGTATATGTATGGAAGGCAAAGGGTAAGTTCTGGAATGGCAGGGAGTTTATGAAAGCCGGCGACGTCACGCTTCTGCATAAAAAAGATTAGACGGGCAGCTATGTGGATGAAGAGGTTTATATTGCTTTTGGTTATTTCGTCTTTCATGGGCATGACAAAGGCCCAGGTTGACAGGGAATTCTGGTTTGTGGTTCCTGTTGTTACCCAGGATTATCCCTCAGCTGGAGCACCCCAGACTTTTCTGAATATTACCACGCACGACCTTCCGGCACACATCACGATTGACATGCCAAAAGAACCGTTGTTTACGCCAATCCAGATTACCATACCTGCTTTCACCACCCAGCTGGTGGATCTGACAGCCCGGCTCGGGATCATTCAGAACACATGGAAACCCGGAGGGAAGAACAATAAAGGGCTTCATATCGTATCGGATAATTACATCAACGTTACTTTCGAATCGAACAAGGCCAATAATCCTGAAACCTTTACCCTCTTTGGACGGAATGCCCTTGGGAGTGATTTTTACACTTCTTTTCAGACCGATATGATGAACTGGAACGAAGCTACATGGACTACACAGGGTTATTCGGCTTTTGACATCGTATTTACCGAAGACAATACGACAATTGACCTTTATATTCCGGCAGGGAAAGGTTTATACAACGGAGGAGGTCCTCCTCTTTCAGGACATGTTATTCTCGGGCCTTTTATGCGGGGTGAAACGTTTACCGGCATACCTGCCTGGCTGCACAATCTTGAAGTAACTCCCAAACTGGCCAATGATGTTTACGGGCGTTCCGCTGATGATCATCTTGCCGGGCTGAGGATTGTGGCCCAGGGAGGCAAGAAAATTGCCGTTACCGTGAAGGACGATGCGGTAAAGAGCCTGGTTGGCAATTCCCTGAACCCGGTACAATGCGACCTGCTGGGCGATCAGATTGTTCCGGTAACCATGCTCGGCAAACAATATATAGCATTCCGCGGGCAGTTGCAGACAGGCAGCCTCGCTACCAATTATTACAATCCACCGCCTGCCAATCCCGTGGTTCAGGAAAGGCTGTATATTCTGGGAGTAGCTAACAATACTTCCCTTTACATAAACGGTGTTTTTGTGGCTACCATCAATGCGGGAGAAACGTTTGTGTACCCCATGAGCACCGACATTGCTGTTGTTTCTTCCCCCAATCAGCCGTTTTATTGTTATCAGGTTACCGGAGTTGGAAACGAACTCGGGGATGCCCTTCTGCCTCCTACTGACAGGTGCACGGGTTCCTCGCAGGTGGGATTTAGCCGGCCTTCCAATACCGGGGCACTTCAGCTGAACATCCTTGTAAGGAAAACCGGCAAGGATTCCTTCCTGCTGAACGGACTGCCTTCCAGCCTTCTGGAAACATCGCAGTTTACCGATATCCCGGGAACTGACTGGGCCTACCTGCGCAACCTCTCGGTTCCTTTGTCGACCATTCCTTTCGGAACCAGAACCATAATTTCCAACACCCAGGATCTTTTTCACATCGGCATAATGAACGGGGTATGGTCGTCTTCGAGTAACCTTGGAGGAGCAAGATATGCCTGGCTTTCGGAATTCAATTCTGTCCGGTTCGAAGGATTTATTTCCCCCGACGGAACCACATACAAAAGAATCTGTTATGGTGATACAGTACAGCTGGTAGCTCATGGGGGAACAGCATACGACTGGTCTCCGCGAAAATATCTTTCTGATGTTTACAGTCCTGTCCCTGTGGCGCGGCCTGACTCATCCGTAATCTATACCGCTACCATTTCAGGAGCCTGTGGCCTCAGCGATACGGTAAAGTACCGCATTGATGTTGCCCGACCAATAGAAGCCCGTTTTAATATTGATACCTCGCAGGCTTGTGCTCCTTATGCCCTGAATATCAGGGATCAGTCATACGGAGTAAAAACTTATTACTGGAACCTGGGCGACGGAACAATATTTTCCTATGGCTCAACCGAAAGCAAGGTGGCTGATACGGTACTCACGCACACCTATATCAATACCGGACCCGTTGCCCTGCTGCGAAACATACGATTAATTGTAGAGAATACTTACGGATGCCGCGATACACTGATTCGCTCTTTCACAATAAATCCTGAAGTGACAGCAGGATTCAATATGGCACCCGGAAACACCGGCTGTACGCCCTTTACGGTAGCCTTTACCAATACTTCTGCCCGCGCCAATTCCTATCAATGGAGCTTCGGCGACAATACTTCTTCCTCTGAAGTTTCGCCTGTGCACACTTATGAAAACTACGGGCCTGCCGACAGCCTCAGGAATATTCTTCTCATCGCCACTTCTTCTTATTATTGCTCCGATACTGCCTTTGCCCAGGTTACGGTGAGGCCTTTTGTCAAAGCTGATTTTACCGTTGGGCCTGATAAAGGCTGTTCCCCCCTTCAGGTAAGTATCCAGAATCGGGCCGTCGGAGAAAGCTCCATTGTTAGCTATGAATGGGATTTTGGCGACGGGAATACCAGCAATTCATCCGCCCCGGTGCTTACCCATACCTATACGAATACAACCGGTCTGGTGCAGATCCGGCAGCTTCGACTGGTGGTTACCAACCAGCAGGGTTGCACCGATACATTGATCAGGTCAGTTACCGTATATCCCGAAGTTTCAGCTCAGTTCACACAGGATGTTGTTCAGGGTTGCAATCCTTTGACAGTAAGCTTTACCCGGCCGGTGAACAATGCTGAGGTAACATGGAACTGGGATTTCGGGCAGGGAAGTAGTTCGAGCAATCCCGATCCCATTGTGGTTTTCCGGAATGCCGGGGGGAATGATACAACTTTTACCGTGCGGCTCATTGTTACCTCTGCCAATTTCTGCCGGGATACTTTTAGCAGAAACATTACTGTGTATCCATACATTGATGCCCGGTTTACCATTGACCGGGATGAAGGGTGCGTCACCTATCCGGTTGTCATCAGCAATCAGTCGTCTGTTTTGCCCGGGATCAGCAATTTTGAATGGGATTTTGGCGATGGTTCGCCTCTGAGCAATAGCAATTCCGCCACACTCAATCACACTTACTCCAACCCCGGGGCTGTTACACAAACCTACAACCTTCGCCTGGTTGTGCGCAACCATGCCGGTTGTACCGATACCCTTATACGGCCGGTTAAAGTGTTCCCACGGGTTATTTCAGCATTTAACCCATCGTTGACGGCAGGATGCAATCCGCTCACCGTAAATTTTTCCAATACTTCCAATATGCCGGTGGCTTCTTCATTCCGCTGGGATTTCGGTACGGGAGCAACTTCATCGGATGTCAATCCTATTTATGTTTTTGAAAATCGGTCGTCTTCTGATACTGTTTACCGGGTAAGGCTTATAGCCGTTTCTTCTGATCAATGCACGGATACTTCCCGGGCTGATATTACGGTATATTCATTTGTTAAGGCGGCTTTTACGGTGGATACCAATGCATTCTGTTCGCCGTTTGCTGTTGCCATCAGCAATGCTTCATCGGGAGGAATATCACAGTTTGAATGGAATTTTGGCGACGGGTCACCGGTATCAAATGTTTTAGCTCCTGCGCATACTTATGTGAACCAAACCCTTGCGCCGCAGGTACATGGGCTGAGACTGAGGGTGCAGAATCCGCACGGATGTGCCGATTCGCTGGAAAGAACTATTACGGTTTATCCTGAAGTACGGGCGGCATTTGCGGCCGATGTTACGGCAGGATGCAATCCGCTTACGGTGCAAATGACCAATCAGTCAAACATACCTGTAGCTCAGGTATATTACTGGGAGTTCGGTGATGGGGCCAGCTCGGAGCTTCAAAATCCCCAACATACCTTTGTTCATTATGATGCCTCAGATCAGATTTATCCAATCCACCTTCATTCGGTTTCACAGTACGGCTGCTCGGATGATACCACACTGAATATTACGGTGTATTCCTATGTTGATGCCGATTTCAAAATGAACGACCAGGATGTCTGTTCAGGATTCCCCCTGCGCTTTGAAAACACCTCCATGGGAGGCATCCATCAGGTTTCCTGGGATTTTGACGGCAATGGTTCTGTTGATTCAAACGATGGTTCGCCGTTTTTCGATCATCCTTATACCAATCTGAACGATGATCCTGTAAGTTATAATGCCTTTCTGCGGGTTAATAACATTCACGGATGCGCCGATTCTGTAACTCGTCCCGTAACCGTATATCCCAAAGTGACAGCATCTTTTGCTTATGATTCGGCTGGTTGCAGTCCACTGGAAGTGCAGTTTGCCAACACTTCCCTCAGAGGATCCGCACTTCTTGGGAGCAGCGGCTTTTATGCATGGGATTTTGGCGATCAGACCAGTTCAAGCCTGGAAAATCCGACGAAGATCTTTTACAACTACAATGATTTTGACATTACCCGCACGGTGAAGCTCATTGCAACATCACAGTATTTCTGCCAGGATTCGGTTGAAAAAACAGTATATGTGTACCATAAACCCCGTGCCATTTTCAATGTTGACCGTACCATCGACTGTCCTCCGTTTAATCTCTCCATCCAGAACAATTCCTATACGACCAGTGCTGTCTTTTTCTGGGATTATGGCGATGGTCAGCATGATACGACGTTTGTCCAGTCCGGATTGACACATACTTATTATAATTCTGCCGATTCCATTCAGAATTACAACCTGCGCCTGAGGGTACAGACCAACCGGAATTGCATTGATTCAAGTGCCCTGACAATAAGTGTTTATCCTGAGGTTCATGCTGAATTTACTTACGACAGTTCCGGGTGCAGTCCCTTTGTGGCCGGATTTACCAATCAATCGGTTCATGCAGCGTATTTTCATTGGGATTTTGGTGACGGTTCGGTTTCTTCGCTGGTGAATCCGGTAAAAAGGTTTGTGAACCCCGCAGATGTTGATGCAACGTTTGATGTCTGGATGAAGGCTGCTTCCGTTTATAATTGCCGGGATTCGGTGCGGCATCAGGTAACGGTGTTTGCCCAGCCTGAAGCGGAGTTTCTGGCGACGCCTCCGCATCAGATATACGAACCGGAGCCGGTGGTTTCGATTTCCAATCTTTCCAATCACCAAACAGTGTGGGATTATCAGTGGGATTTCGGTGACGGAACTTCCTCCGTCACGCAATCGCCTTCCTTTCAGAAGACCTATACGGCATGGGGTCCCAACAATGATGAGAACCGGTTTTACATTACCCTGATTGCCACCAATACCCAGCATCCTCAATGTGCCGACACCATTACCCATCCCATCAGAATACTGCCTCATGTGCCGGTGCCTGAAATCCTGACCCAGGATGCCGCAGGATGCGAACCGCTTGAAGTGACCTTCGCAATGCAATGCCTGTATGCATATCCTGATTCGTTTGTCTGGGACTTCGGTGACGGATCGGTCGGTACCGGTCAACAGCCTGTTCATACGTATCAGCATGCGGGTATTTATCAGGTACGCCTGAAAGCTGTTGGCGACGGTGGCGTGGCCTATGCGTTTGCTCTGGTAAACGTATATCCGCTGCCCGAAGCTGATTTTGACGTAAGCCCTCGCCTGGTCATGCTTCCTGATGATAAAATCACAGTCATCGACAAATCAAAATATGCCGTTTCGTGGTGGTGGGATTTTGGTGATGGGACAACCTCAGTGGAACAACAGCCCCAGCATCAGTACATCCAGCCGGGAAGTTATGACATACGTCTTATTGTGCTTACAGAACATAATTGTCCTGACACCTTGCTCAGAGAGCGCTTTGTAACAGTGGAAGAATCCGGTATCCTTGAGTTTCCAAATGCTTTTACACCCAATCTTAACGGGCCTTCGGGCGGAGATTACAACAACCTTCCCTGGGCCAATATCAACGACGTTTTTCATCCAAAGCACAGAAATGTTGTTGAATTCAGGATGGAAATCTATACCCGCTGGGGTGAGAAAATTTTTGAAACCAATGATATCAATGTGGGATGGGACGGATATTATAAGGGCAGGCTCTGCAAACAAGATGTTTATGTGTGGAAAGCATCCGGCAAGTTTATCAATGGGCGGAACTTTCTGCTTTCAGGAGATGTAACCCTGCTCCACAAAAAGTGACGCCTGTTAATTAATTATTAGATTTATGAACTAATTGATAATAAATTGAATATGATGAGATAAAAGAATTGGGTACATTTGACCTGTTCTTTGATTCTCTGCTGACGGAGATTGACAATGAACATAATGAAAGCAGGAACAAAAATAAAAAAGCTGGTTTTTCTCTGGACTACGGGTGTGTTGCTCACGGCCAGCCTGATGGCTCAGGACCCGCAGTTTACCCAGTTTTTTGCCAACAAGCTGTATCTGGCGCCATCGTTTGCAGGAGCTACAAAGCAGCAGCGTATTGTCAGCATGTACCGGAACCAGTGGGCAGGTATTCCCGGAGGATTCAATACCATGTCTTTCTCGTATGAGTATTTCTTCCCGAATTTCAACAGCGGGTTGGGTGTTCTTGTATTGCGCGATATGGCAGGAAGCGGAAGACTGGGTATGACCAATGTAGGGGTGCTTTATTCATATGATTTTCAGATATTTGAGGAATGGCATGTGCGCCCCGGCCTGCATTTTCTTTATTCCATGTACGGTATCGATTTCTACCGCCTGCGTTTTTATGACCAGCTGGTTACAGGCAACGGTACGACATTTGAGGACCCTCCTGCTCAGGAAAATATCGGAGCCTTTGATGCTTCAACTTCTGTGCTGATTTATTCAAAATCTGTGTGGGCAGGAGCTGCTGTGGATCATCTCTTCCGGCCCGACCAGTCGTTTTATGCCAATAAAGCAATCATCCCGATGAAGTTTTCCTTTTTCGGAGGATTCCAGATCATACGGCAGGGGAAGCTTCTGAAACCCATTGACGAAACTGTTTCACTGGCCTATCTGTTCCGGCTCCAGCAAAACAAAAAACAGCTCGATATAGGCCTTTACTGGAATAAGGTGCCGCTGGTTCTTGGTTTCTGGTACCGGGGTATACCCCCTTTCAATTCCGAACGTGGCGATGCACTGGCCATGCTGGTTGGCTTTAAAATGAAGGGCTTCAGTATTGGATACAGCTACGATTTTACCATATCAAACCTGGTTTCCTCAACACACGGAGCCCATGAAATTTCCCTCAGTTTGGATTTTCAGACCAACCGGAAGAAAAAAATTCACGCTATTCCATGTCCTGAGTTCTAATCTTTCGTTTTTGTTTTGCTTTTTAATTTATCCGGTATATTTTTGGCAAAATTTTTATTGTTAACCTACGTCAGGGGAATGTTTTGAATTCTCCAGGCGGAAAAAATAAAAACCCTATGAAAAAGTGGCCGGTTATTATTAATGGAATCCTTGTTGTTGCCGTTATTGTATTGTACATATTGTTCTTTGCCTCAGGGAAAAAGCACGGTAATGGAATCATGGCACAGGGTTATGATTCGCTTTCAGGCAATGCTTCTGTAAGAATAGCCTACATCAATACCGACACCTTGCTGAACAATTATGACCGTTTTTTTGAGCTGAGAAAACAGATTACCGACAAGCAGCAGCGTTACGAAAACGAACTGAGCACCAAGCAGGTTCAACTGCAGAAAAAAATCAGCGATTACCAGTCAAAAGTGCAGAAAGGGTTGTTGCTCAGGTCTGAAATGCAGGAAATTGAGCAGCAGCTAAATGCCGAAGGACAAAATTTCCAGCAGCTTCAGATGGAATATAATCAGCAGCTCAACGAAGAAATGCAGGTGATGAACCGCAAGCTGTATGAAGATATTGTTGAGTTTCTGAAAGAGTACAACAAGGATCACCAGTATGCCTACATACTTTCTGACTCCTATGGAGGCGGGCTTCTTTATGCCGATAAGAGCCTGGACATTACATGGGATGTTATCAGGAAGATGAACGAGAAATACAAAGCTGAAAAGGCCAAAAATTAGATTTCGGAATATGGATTTTGCCGATGCTTATTTTCAGAAGCATCGCATATCGGATTCGCTGTCAGTACCTCCGTCAAAAGAGCTTCGTTGTGTTGTTGTTCTTCCCTCCTACAGGGAAGAACATTTGTTTAAGGCGGTAGGGTCTCTTCTCATGGCCCATTGCAGCCCTGGCGAAGTTGAAATTATTGTCGTACTTAATTCCTCCGAGAGGGATCCTGCAGAAATCAGGGAGCAGACCCTTCAAACGAAGGATCAGTTGTTGCAGTTTCTTCAGAATACCAACACATCCGGTATTCCCGTGCATGTTGTCTGCTATCCTGATATGCCGTTCAGGGAAGCAGGTGTGGGACTGGCCAGAAAAATCGGGATGGACATAGCAGCAGCCCGGCTGAGGTCGGTCAACCGTCCCGAAGGAATCATTGGTTCCTTTGATGCAGATGCCTGGTGTGAAACCAATTTTTTCCGGGAGCTTCTTTCCTTCTTCGACCAGCATCCTGATGCACCCGGGGCATCTGTTTATTTTGAACATGACCTCATCGGTGAAGGAATCAGACAGGAAATAACGGAATCTATCATCCGGTATGAATTGCACCTGCGGTATTTTGTAAGGGCATTGCGCTATGCAGGTCATCCCCATGCGTTTCAGACCCTTGGCTCATCGTTTGCGGTAAGAGCCGGTACATATACAGCGCAGGGCGGTATGAACAAACGAAAGGCAGGAGAAGACTTTTACTTTCTCCACAAAGTTATCCCTCTGGGAAACTACGGGGAAATCAATGGTACATGCATTCATCTTTCCCCCAGGCCGAGCGACAGGGTTCCCTTCGGCACCGGTGCGGCTGTTCGCAAAATGCTTCTCACCGGCGAACTTCGGTGGATGACCTATCATTTCGATGCCTTCAGAGACCTGAGTGCTTTGTTCGGCAGGGTTCCCCTTTTGTATAGTTCTTCCAGAGAAACAATCAGAGAAATTTACCATAATCTGCCGCTTCCTCTTACGGAATTTCTTACCCTGGCCGAGTTTTCTGAAATTATGGATGAATGCCGAACGAATTCTGCAACCGAAGCATCATTTTCCAAACGATTCTTCAGGTGGTTCAATGTGTTCCGTGTTATTAAATTCCTGAACGCCGCCCATGAAACGTTCTATCAGAAAAAAGAAATATCAGAAGCGGTTCCGGATTTGATGAAATATGACGGAAGCCGCCCGTCGGGGCAACCACTGACAGCAGGCGAACTGCTTTTTCTTTTCAGGACAGCCGACAGGAGTGGTTACACGAAGGTTATTCCTTAATGATGAAGATGTCTTCATTGTCTTTTTTCATCAGATACTGTTCCCGGGCAAACTTTTCGAGATGATCGGCATCTGATTTCAGCTCTTCGAGCCGGGCCGAATCGGCTGCAATTTTTTTCAGGTAGTAGGCTTTGTCAGCCTTCAGGCGTTCGAGCTGACGACGGGTTTTGTACCGGTCAATCATGTTATTCTGGTCAAAAAACATGAGCCAGATGACAAAAAGGAAGATCCCCGCAACATATTTGTTTTTTAGTTGCCTCAGTAAGCGTTGCAGTATCAGACGGACTTTTTGCATACGGCAAAATTAGCACGAATTATTTCTTATATGGAATGAGTTTTCAACGGGTTGTTGAAGAAATTACCTGTGAGGCAAAATTATTACGGTTGGAAAGTTCTTTTATCAAATTATCAGTTGGTTACAACTGAATTGTCACTATCATTCTTCAGTGGATATTAAGCCCGGATTGCGCATCAGGAGGGAAGCGAACTGATGCGCAGTGCGTTGGCCTTGCGCGCAAGCATCCGGGCAAATCCCGCTGGAACGAAGTGGAAGCGGCCGGTTAAGCCCGGATTGCGCATCAGGAGGGAAGCGAACTGATGCGCAGTGCGTTGGTCTTGCGCGCAAGCATCCGGGCAAATCCCGCTGGAACGGAGTGGAAGCGGCCCGCAGGGAACATTGCGAATGTTTTCATGAGCAATGTGGGTTAGGCCCGGATTGCGCATCAGGAGGGAAGCGAACTGATACGCAGTGTGTTTTCCTTGCGCGCAAGCATCCGGGCAAATCCCGATGGAACCAAATTCCTGAATTTTCACCGCATGAAGTCAGAATATATGCAGTATTCTTCAATACCTCCGGTGTTGAAAAGGTTAGCTTTCAATTTACCATGGATGTAACTATGGATATTGGAGTTCGAAACCTACGGTTTCGTGCTGTTTTCGTTCCATTTTTCTCAAACAAGCTTCCTTTAAACATGTTAAGAAACGCAAAGAGCAAGAACACAAATATGAGCCAAGTCTCATTCCAAAAAGGGATTTCATTTATGAACGCAAACCCCATGCGCGTTGGCCAAGGCAAAACAAGTAGCTCAGGCTGTTGTGAATGCCTGAATGCGTAGAATTGCGGCAGAGGGCCCCACGCCAAAGTCGGGATTTGCCCTTAATACCCGCAAAATATTTAGTGAAGGACTAATTTTCTGTGATGCTTGCATTAAGGATGAAGGTAGGGGTCTTTATGAAAAGGGTTATGCGGGGTTTCACCCCGAACCCTGAGTTACTTTTTTGTCAGCTACACAAAAAAGTAACCAAAAAAAGTCTCCACGATTGAAGGCTGAGGCCTCTTCGGAGGGTACCCAAACTATCGTCCATAACCAACCCGGCCTCAGCCCGCAC